>CAZBXN010000073.1:0-7625 GCA_964496015.1 uncultured Lachnospiraceae bacterium
CTCCGATACCTTGTACTGCTTTCCGCCCGTTACGATAATTGCGTACATAAAAACACCTCCTCTTAATATTTATGAGGACACGCTGTCGTAGGTCTTGCACACGCAAGTTAAAACCCATTCCATGCGGTCACCGTGGTATTATATCAAATGCAGCATAATTTGTCAAGCATTTTTCGCAAAATTATGTCAATTTTCTTTTATATTGATTATAACGCCTACCGACGGCTTCGGGAATACGCTTATCGTATTTTTCGGCATCTTTTCGCCCGCCGCCGTAATATTTTTAATCTGGTCTGTCTTTACGGGATTTACGATAAACATAATATCATACGTTCCCTCGTCAACATTTTTAAGACAGCTTGAGTGGCTTCTTGTAGCCTCAACTCTTTCGCTGTATTCCTCGTCGCTTATATGCAGAATATCGCCGATAATCAGCTTGTTGAGCACGACAATGTCAAGCCCGCAGTAAGCCTTTGACATCTCGGGCAGGACGTCGGTTTTTACATAGTCCTTATCCACAAGCGTCAGACGGTAGAAATAATCGCCGCCGCAGTACGCGGCAATGCGCGTTTCGGGCTTTGTCGTCGCAATCTGTTTCTTCATTGTTTCAACAAGCTCTTCCTCGTCGGAGTCAACAATGATTTTTTCGATTTTAAAATGGTCCTGAACGCCCGCGACAAAATAGTCCTCGCGGAAACGCTTTCATTTTACCTCTCTGTGAACGGGCAGAATAACTATTCCGTCCGATATTGAGTTCGCAAGCGACACCATAGTATACTTGTAAGGCTCCGTGCCGTCATGCTCGGGATTGTTCGCCTTCATATAATTTCTGTATTGCAGGCATGTTTCATATCTCGTCTGACCGTCCGTGATATACAGGGGCATATTCTTGAACTGCTCCGTGATAAAATCAATCGTCGGCTGATATGTAATCGCCCAGACGCGCTGATGAATTCCGTCTGCGGACTCAAATTCCGCGTCGGGAGCTTCCTCGCTAAGCTCGTTCATGAGGTTTAAAAGCTCCTTTTCCCGCTCGACGTACAGACAGCAAATCATACTCAAATCCGCGTTCGTCGCGGCAAGCAGGTCGTAGCGGTCTTTCAGCGATATTTCGCGAACCTCCTCGCAAGGCATAATTCTCGACTCGTTGAATTCCTCCAGCTCCAGAAGCGTTACGAACGTCCTGTTCGAATACTGAACGTTATACACCTCGATAGTCTGCTCGTACATGTAAATTGCGGGCTGGTCGTCGCGCTTAAGGACGTCGTTTGCAATCCAGTCCTTCAGATACGCCGCCGAGCGCGTGAAACGGTTGTTTGTTTCCGAATCGTCCTCTTCCTTGCGTCCCGAGAAAAGGCGGATTGAGTTATACTCGCTCGAATCGTACATTTCCTTTTTTTCCGCGTCCGTGATATTATAATAAGGCGGTGAAACTACCGCGCCGACATTATTTATTTTTTCCGAATTATACCGGTACCCTTTAAAAGCTTTTATATTTGCCATAGCAATCTCCAATCTGTTCAAATCCGTTAAATTTATGTCTGCTATACCTATTATATATACTATACCACTATCGCAATTTAGTCAATATGGTTTTTGATTAAATTTTTGTTACAGCAAGTATTTCTTGTAAAATTATCAAAAACTTGCATGATTATAATAATTTTTTTGTCGGATAATATAAAAGCAAGCTGTAAACCAAGGAGGTGTTTTAAATGAATTGCAAAGGATTTTTTAAAGGAATGGCGGCGGGACTCGCTATCGGAGCGGCTGTAACCATGATTACAGACCCCATTTCGGACAGACAGCACAGGAAGATGAATAAAAAAACTCATGAGATGTTCAAAAATATCGGAAGCATGATAGATAATGTTTTGGGCATGATGTAAAAAATGATTGCAGGGTAAAAACCCCCTTGTCAAAGGGGGTAAAAATCCGCAAATAAAAAATGCGTGTTATAATCCACACGCATTTTTATCAATCAAAATTTTAAGGACAATTTTCGAAAAATACATATCCCTCATAGTATATATTAAAATCAGGAAAGGGGGATTTAGTCATGAATGAATGCTGTCAAAGAAACAACGGCTGCAATTTCGATCTTGATATGATTCTTTGGGTACTTATCATCATAGTTATCGTAACTTGCATGTGCGGAAATAACTAAACCAAGGTTTGCGAAATCCGCCTTATCGGCGGATTTCTTTTTTTATTTCCGCTTATTTTTCGCTGATTTTTCTTATATGCTGCGACTTGCCGACAAGCGCGACAATATCCGTTTCCCGAAACGCGTAATCGGGCGCGGGGTTTATCGTGACGTCGTTTTCGTCATTGCCGTTTTTAATCGCGACAATATTTACGCCGTATTTTTTGCGGACGGACAGTTGTTCTATAGTTTTTCCTATCCATGCCTTCGGCGCGTTTATGTCAACAATGCTGTATCCGGCGGAAATGTCTATAATATCAATCATGCGTTTTGATACAAGAGAATACGCCATTTTTCTGCCTGCCTCGTGCTCGGGAATTATAACGCTGTCCGCGCCGATTTTTTCAAGCACTCTTTTATGCTGACTGTCCTTTGCCTTGCAGACAATACGCTTTATTCCGAGCTCCTTTACGTTCATGGTTATGAGAACGCTGTCGGATATATTATCGCCTATCGCGACAACGGCGCAGTCATAATTGCGCACGCCGAGAGTTTTAAGCACATTTTCGTCCTTTGCATCGGCGCATACCGCCTGCGTCACGTTATTTGCAATTTCATTCACGGCGTCCCTGTCGTTATCAATCGCGAGAACCTCGCAGTCAAGCGATATAAGCTGTTCCGCTACCGAACGTCCGAAACGTCCCAGTCCTATTACGACAAATGTTTTCATGATTTCTTCCTTCTTTCTATCCGATTAACAAGTTTACATCGGGGTAGTCAATTCTTGACTTTTTCTTCGCCGTCATCGTAAAGCTTACGCTTATCGTAAGTATTCCGACGCGTCCCAAAAACATATATAAAATCAGCAACAGCTTTGACGGCAGCGACGATACCGCCGTTACGCCCGCCGTAAGCCCTACCGTGCCGTAAGCCGAGGCTGTTTCATAAAATGCGTCAAGCAGCGGCACATGGTCAAGCGCAGATATTAGAGAAGCCCCTGTTATAACCAAAATCAGCCACATTGACACAAGCGCCAGCGCATAAACGCACGTGCTTTTTTTGATTTTCCTGCCGAGAACTATCACGTCCGTTTTATTGAACAATACTGCCCTCAACGATACAACGGCAACCGCCGTTGTGACTACCTTTATTCCGCCAGCGGTCGAACCCGACGCGCCGCCCGTCATCATCAGAATTATTGACAAAAGCTTTGAATTCTGCGTCAGCTTTGTCTGCCCTATTGCGTCAAACCCCGCCGTTCTTGTCGTAACCGACTGAAAGAACGCCGAAAGTAATTTATGACCCGCATTTTGATTTGCGAGCGTATCGGGATTTTTCATTTCAAGCAGCAAAAATCCGACCGTTCCGAATATAAGCAAAAACAACGTCGCGATAATCACAAGCTTTGAATAAACAGAAAGCCGTCTGAATTTACGGGCTCTCGCTATGTCCTCCCAGACGACAAAGCCGATACCGCCGATTATTACAAGAAGCGCGAGCGTTATAAGTACAAGTCCGTCCGAGCTATAGGACATCATGCTGTTCTCCTGTCCTATTATATCAAAGCCCGCGTTGCAGAACGCCGATACGGAATGAAAAATCCCAAACCAGACGCCCTTTAATATTCCCATGCCGGGTATAAAACGTATGGAAAGCACCGCCGCGCCGAGAAGCTCAAACGCCAGCGACGCTTTAAATATAATTTTCGTAAGCCTTACAACGCCCTCGACGCTTTCAAGCCCGAGGCTTTCGGCTATCATCAGCCTGTCTGAAAGCCCTATATGCTTATTTGCCGCCACGAACGCGACAATAAGTATTGTCATAAATCCAAGTCCGCCAAGCTCTATCAGGCACATTATAACCGCTTGTCCGAACAGGCTGAAATACGCGCCCGTTTCGACAAGCGTCAGTCCCGTTACGCAGACGGCGGAGGTCGACGTAAAAAGCGCGGTCAGAAACGGAGTAACCGTTCTTTCCCTTGACGAAACCGGCAGCATAAGCAAAACCGCGCCGATTATAACCGCAGCCAAAAATGCAAGCGCAATTCTCCGCGGCGGGTTAAGACGTTTTTTACGCGTCATTATTTTCTTTACAATGCCTGTATTCATTGTTCATCACCTTTTTGTCATGATTTTTCAGATTATCAGGACTTTTTCCATGTTATCGGCGCAAACAGCATCAGTATCGGGTAAAGCTCCAGTCGTCCCGCGAGCATATCTATTGACAGTATGATTTTGGAAAGCGCGGAAAATCCCGAGAAATTACCAGCAGGTCCTACCGCTCCGAGTCCGGGTCCGATATTGTTAAGCGTTGCCGCAACAGATGTAACGGACGTCGTCAAATCGAATTTATCAAGCGTCACAATAAGCACGGATACCGTAAAAACAAGCATATATACCGCAAAATACGCGCCCACGCCGCCTATTGTTTCCTTGTCGGCGGTTTTTCCGTCAACTTTGATCGACATGACGCTTTTCGGGCTTATTGCTTTTTTTATTTCCCTAACGGCTGTTTTTACAAGTATTGAAACTCTCACGACCTTAATGCCGCCGCCCGTCGAGCCCGCGCACGAGCCGACAAACATCAGCATGACAAGAATAAACTGCGAAAATACGGGCCATGCGTTAAAATCCGCCGTGGAATATCCCGTTGTCGTAATGATTGACGCAACCTGAAAAAACGAGCAGCGGAAGCTTTCGCCGAACCCGTTATACAATTTCGATATATCGAACGCGATAAGCAGCGACGCGGACAATATAATCGCAAGATATGTCCACACCTCGTTTGTTTGCCTTATCTGCGCGAATTTTCTCATGATAAGAAGAAAATAAACATTGAAATTTATGCCGAAAAGTATCATGAATATACCGATTACATAGTCAATATACGCGCTGTTGTAATAGCCTATGCTCGCATTTTTAACACCGAAGCCGCCCGTTCCCGCCGTTCCGAACGTATGCACAAGGCTGTCAAATACGCTCATACCGCCGAAAAGCAGCAGCACAAATTCAATAAGCGTAAGCGCAAGGTATATTAAATACAGTATTCTTACGGTAAACTGCCATTTGCTCACGAGCTTTCCGACGGTCGGGCCGGGCATTTCCGCGCGCATAATATGCGTTGTCCTGTCGCCTTTTTTCGAAAAAATCATAAGCGCAAAAACAAGCACGCCCATACCGCCTATCCAATGCGTAAAGCTGCGCCAGAAAAGCAGGCTTTTGCTCATAGCCTCGACGTTTGTAAGAATAGTCGAGCCCGTCGTCGTAAAACCCGACACGGTTTCAAAAAAGCAATCAATAAAACTTGGTATCTGACGCGTCAGAAAAAACGGGAGCCCGCCTATCGCCGAAAACAAAATCCACGATGCGGCTACTATCAAAAGTCCCTCGCGCGCAAAAAATTCGCGTTTTTTCGGTGAAAAAAATCCGGGTATTCCCAAAATCATAAAGCACGCCATGGTTATCAAAAACTCCGTATGACAGCCGTCACGGTAAATAAGCGAAACCGCGAGCGGCAAAATAAGCAGCGCCGCTCCGATTATCATAATTTTTCCTATGACGCAAAATACCATTTTGTAATTCATATCTTTTTCCCCTTTAAGCGAGTATATCCGTAATCTTTTTAAGGTGACGCGTAGTCACTATAATCAGCGTGTCGCCTTTTTCAATCGTGCTGTTTCCATCGGGAATAAACGGTTTTCCGCCGCGCACGATTGACGCTATCAGTATATTTCTTTTTAACGCCAGATTTTTAAGCTGAATTGAGGTAAGCCCGGGCTCGTCAGCAACCGTAAATTCAATCGCCTCGGCTTTGTTTTCTACAATTCTGTAGAGCGAATTTATTTCTGTGCCGCCCGTGTTTTCCATGGCGCGCACATAGCCCAAAATTATATTTGCCGTTATATTTTTCGGCGTTACAATACAGTCAATTCCTATGCTGTCAAGCATATCGGCAAAGGCAAGACGGTTGATTTTAGTCACAACCTTGTCCGCCTTGCGCGTTTTGGCATACATGGAAATTATAATATTCTCCTCATCTATGCCCGTAAGCGTAACGAACGCGTCAACATTGTCAATGCCCTCTTCCGTAAGCGTGTTTTTATCCGTTCCGTCGCCGTATATAATGGAAGCTTTCGGCAGGAGCTCCGAGAGCGTATCGCACTTTTCCCTGTTATTTTCTATTATTTTAACTCTCATACCCGTTTCTATAAGCTGACGCGCGAGATAATAAGATATTCTGCCGCCGCCTATAAGCATGGCGGTTTTCAGTTTTTGATTGTCAATTCCGATGTCGTGCATAAACTTCGCAATATCCCTGTGCGTTGCGGTTACGTGGATTTTATCACCCGCCTGAAGCACAAAATCGCCGTTTGGGATAATTACGTCATTGTTTCTCTGAACGGCGCAGACAAGCACCTTTACCTTATATTTTGAATAGATTTCATGTATGGCTTTCCCTATAAGCGCGCTGTTTTCGTCTATTCTTATTTGTGAAAGCTCTATTCTGCCCTTTGCGAAGGTTTCGGTTTTTATCGCCGCGGGAAAACGCAGCATTCTTGAAATTTCGTCAGCCGCGAAAAATTCGGGGTTTACAATCATATTTATGCCGAGCTCGTCGCGGATAAAGGAAATTTGCTTGTAATATTCGGGATTTCGCATACGCGCGACGCAGCGTTTTGCGCCCATTCGCTTCGAGATTACACAACACAGCACATTAAATTCGTCGCTCTGCGTAACGGCAATTACAAGGTCGGATTTTTTTATTCCCGCCTCGCGCAGAACTTCAATATCCGTGCCGCTGCCGACTATGCCCTTTACGTCATAGTCCTCCTGAACATATTCAATTATCTCGCTTTTTATGTCGATAAGAACAACATCATGTTCTTCGGCGTCAAGGTATTCCACAAGCGTTCTGCCGACCTTTCCGCCGCCGATTATGATAATATTCATTTTTTAATTCCCCTCGTGTCTTTTTTCGCGCGTCATAAGCGACAAAACCGCCTCGCGCGCGTTTTTATTTTCAAATAATATTTTGTACGCCTCCTCGGTTATCGGCATACTTATATTATATTTTTGACTTAATTTATACGCGGCAGTCGCGGTATTTACTCCCTCAACTACCATATGAACCGTGTCAAGCGTTTCCTGCAAGGTCATGCCCTGACCTATGAGCGTTCCCGCGCGGTGATTGCGCGAATGAACGCTCGTGCAGGTGACGATTAAATCGCCCACGCCCGAAAGTCCCATAAAGGTTTCGCGGTTTGCGCCCATCGCCTCGCCCAAACGCGCGATTTCAGCAAGTCCGCGCGTCATAAGCGCGGCTTTTGTATTGTCGCCGTAGCCCAAGCCGTCCGAAATTCCCGCGCAAAGCGCAATTACGTTTTTCAGCGCGCCGCCAAGCTCAACTCCGATTATGTCGTCGCTTGTATAAACTCTGAACATATCGCTCATGAAAATATCCTGTATGAATTTCGCCGTTT
>CAZBXN010000074.1:0-7595 GCA_964496015.1 uncultured Lachnospiraceae bacterium
GGCAGAGTGACAGGCAGAGAACTGGCGTTTATGATAGTCGATACATGGCTTGACGCGGAATTTCAGGGCGGCAGACATGCCGACAGAATTGCGAAAATCCACGCGATAGAAACAAAGTAACACAAAACGGCTTTTACCCATATTATAGTGTATATTAGTGCATTGTGATGTGAGGTGTGAAAGTTGAGCAAATTGATTATAGAGGGCGGCACTCCCGTTTCGGGTGAAATACGCGTTCAGGGCGCGAAAAATGCGGTGCTGCCGATTTTAGCCGCGACAGTGCTTGCCGAGGGTGAGTGCGTCATAAAAAATTGTCCCCGTCTTCGGGACGTGGACAAAACAGACCTTGTTCTTGAAGGTTTGGGCTGCCATGTCAACCGCGAGGGCAATACCGTAACGGTAAATCCGACGGGGATTTGCGAGTGCAGAATAGAGGAAGATTTAATGCGCGAAATGCGCTCCTCGATAATATTTCTCGGGGCGATAATTTCAAGATGCGGAGAGGCGGTTGTCAGCATGCCGGGCGGCTGTCCCATAGGACTCAGACCGATAGACCTGCATTTGAAAGCTTTAAGGGAGCTTGGCGTTGAGGTACGCGAGGAGCATGGGTACATATACTGCACGGCGGACGAAATAAACGGCGCGGACATTCATCTTGATTTCCCGAGCGTCGGAGCGACGGAAAATATTATGCTTGCCGCCGTCAAGGGAAAGGGAACAACGACAATAACAAACGCCGCCCGCGAGCCTGAAATCGTAGATTTGGAGCGTTTTTTAAACGCGATGGGCGCGAGAGTGAGAGGCGCGGGAGGAAGCACGATATACGTTGAGGGCGTAGAGAAGCTTCACGGAGCGGAATATACGATTATGCCCGACAGAATTGTCGCGGCGACATATCTTGCCGCGTCAGCCGCAACGCGCGGGGAGCTGCGCCTTACGGACGTAAATCCGCAGGATATGGCGGCAATGCTTAAGGTTTTGCGCGAAATGGGCGCGGAACTGACGGTCGGCAAAAATGAAATAGTGCAGAAGGTACATAAAAGACTGAATAATATTTCCACTCTGCGGACTATGCCGTACCCCGGTTTTCCGACAGATATACAGTCGCCGTTTATGGCTATGAGCGCGCTTTCAAAGGGAACGGGCATATTTATAGAAACAATTTTTGAAAACCGTTTTCAGCATGTTGACGAGCTTGTAAGAATGGGCGCGGATATAAAGGTTGACGGCAGAAACGCCGTAGTCAGGGGCGTTAAGAGATTACAGGGCGCGAATGTCATTGCGCGTGAATTAAGAGGCGGTGCGGCGCTTGTTGTGGCTGCGCTTGCGGCTGACGGAATTACGACTGTCGTGGGAAAAGAATATATTGACCGCGGATATGAGGATATTGAAAAAAACTTGTTGTCATGCAATGCCAAAATTGTGTGCGAATGATAAGGGGAATTTTGCAATGGACAAAAAACAGAATACCGGCAATTCATCAAGGCGGGTTACGACAAAACCGCCCGAAAATAAACATTCTTCCGCGCCGCCCGTGCGCACGCATAAGCGCACGGCGGCAGAAATGGAGGAAAAAATACGTTACGGCAAGCAGCAGAAGCAAAAGCGCGTTGCCGCGCAGAGAAGAAGAGCGCTTATTGCGTTTGTTATCTGCATAATAATCGTAATAGTGCTGATGTTTATGACGCCGATTTTCAATATACAGGAAATTGCCGTTAAGGGCAATGAGATAGTAAAGCTGGAGGAAATAGAAGCGCAGATAGGCGATATGGTAGGCGAAAATTTGTTTAAAACAAGCGCGGGCAACGTGCGGAAAAAGCTGAAGGTTATCCCTTATATCGACACCGTTACAGTCACCAAAAGATTGATACGCCCGCGGCTTAACGTAATCGTTACCGAATGTATTCCCGCGGCGTATGTGGGCATTGACAGCGAAACGCGCGTGATTGACGCGTCGCTTAAAATTTTGGGCGACGAGAGCACGTTCAGCGCTCAGAGCCTGCCCAATATCATAGGCGCGCAGATTAACGGCGGAAAGCTCGGCGAAACGGTAACGGGTGAAAACAGCGAAAAGCTTGATATTTTAAAAACGTGTCTTGCTGCAATGAAGAGCACGGAGCTTTTGGACAAGGTGAAAAACATTGACATTACCGATATTACGGATATACGGTTCGATTATGATGAAAGGATAGACGTGCGGTGCGGAACGCAGCTTGACCTTGACAGAAAAATAAGACTGTTTAAGGAAACGGTTTCAAACAACAATTTGTCAGAGGAAACGCGCGGAACTATGGATTTGAGCATTACGGGACGAGCTGTAATAGACCAATAAATATGAATTTTGTATATATTGACATAAAACCGTATAAAAATTTTGTGCAATTTTATTTGAAATTTTTGAAATTACTTTCAAAAAACTATTGAATAACTCGGAAAAACATAGTAAAATAATATATATGTGGAAATCCATGTTCCAAAGGAACAGCGAAGGAGGATATTAGAATGAGTGTTATGCCTATTGACTTGGAAGAAAACACAACAATAGATGGCGCGAGAATTAAGGTAATCGGTGTCGGCGGCGGCGGAAACAACGCGGTTGACAGAATGATTGAAGCGGGGGTTACAAAGGCAGATTTTATCTGCGTTAATACTGATGCGCAGCAGTTGTCGAGTGTTAAGGCTCCTACCGTTCTCCAAATCGGCGCGAAGCTGACGAACGGACTGGGCGCGGGTGCAAAGCCCGAAATCGGCAGACAGGCGGCAGAGGAAACAAAGGACGAAATAAAAAATCTTGTAAAGGACACCGAAATGGTGTTTGTTACTGCAGGTATGGGCGGCGGAACAGGCACGGGCGCGGCTCCGATTATTGCGGAGGCGGCAAAATCCATGGGTGTGCTGACGGTTGCAGTTGTAACAAAGCCGTTCTTCTTTGAAGGCCCGCAGAGAATGAGAAACGCGGAGGAAGGCATAAAGCAGCTTGCCGAAAAGGTTGACTCTATCGTAACTATTCCGAACGATTTGCTTTTGCAGATTGCGGACAAGAAGGTAACGATTAAGGACTCCTTTAAGCTTGCTGACGACGTTCTTCGTCAGGGCGTACAGGGAATTATTGAGATTATTACTCAGAAGGGTATCATGAACTGCGACTTCGCCGATGTAAGAACTATCATGAAGGACAGCGGCGTTGCTCATATGGGTATCGGTATCGGCAAGGGCGAGAACGCGGCGTCGGACGCTGTAAGAGCGGCGATAGAAAGCCCGCTTCTCGAAACGAACATATCGGGCGCGGAAAACGTGCTGTTGAACATCACGGGCGGAAGCGAATTCTCGCTTGTTGACATGGGCGAGGTATCGGGCATTGTCCGCGATATGGTATCGGAGGAAGCGAACATAATTGTCGGAACAGCAATGGACGACAACCTTAAAGACGAGATTAAAGTTACGCTTATTGCGACGGGCCTTGACGGAAGCCTTTCACGCAGGAAGGACAAGTCCGGCGACTCAGTAAGACGCATTACGCCGAAGTTTGCGCAGGGTTCGTCAAGACAGCCCTCGAGCTATACTTCGTCTCTTGACGACGAGGACGATGCGATTTTCGCAAGAAAGCTAAAACCCGGTATGGGAAATATTGATGTTCCCAACTTCTTTAAGCCAGGCAAATAATTCAGGAAAAGCAAAATAGCTGATGCAGGACATCAGCTATTTTTTATATTTGTCAAATATCAACCTTAACAAAATTCAATTTTTTTTCAAAAGCTATTGATATTGATACCAAAATTCGGTATAATAGAATAAAATAGTATATTTATGTGTATACACCGATTTTCAAAACGAAACCAAGGAAGGAATGGAGAAAAGAATGGACGATAATTGTAGAATGGCACACCTGTTATTTCCCGAAATAACAAAGACCTCCGCCGACTATGAGGAAATGTACCCCGCGAGAAATACGGAGGAGGGCGCGGTTGTAACGCGTTTTGCGCCCAGCCCGACGGGATTTTTGCATTTTGGCGGACTGTTCGCGGCGTTTGCTGAGTATACGGCGGCAAAATCTACAAACGGTATATTTTATTTGAGAATTGAGGACACCGACAAGAAACGCGAGATTGAAAACGGCGTTTCGCTTATAGTAAAGGGACTTCACGCATTCGGTATTGAGCCCGACGAGGGTATGCTCAGTGAAACAGAGGAAAAGGGCGCATACGGACCCTACATACAGAGTAAGAGAACCGAAATTTATCAGACGTATGTAAAGGAGCTTGTGGAAAAAGGTCTTGCATATCCGTGCTTTATGACGGAGGAGGAAATCGCCGAAATCCGCGAAAAGCAGGAGGCGGAAAAAGTGCTCCCCGGTATTTACGGCAAATTTGCAAAATACCGCGATATTACGGTTGAGGAAGCGGAAAAACGTATTCAAAACGGCGGGGAATATGTCGTAAGACTCAAATCCCCCGGTCAGGAGGACAGACGCGTCAAGTTTAAGGACGTGATAAAGGGCGAGATTGAAATGCCCGAAAATATCCTTGACGTGGTACTCTTAAAAAAGGACGGTACGCCGACATATCACTTCGCGCATACCGTTGACGACCACCTTATGCGTACAACTCACGTTGTGCGCGGCGACGAGTGGATTTCGTCAGTTCCAATTCATTTGCAGCTATTCTATTTATGCGGCTTCAAAACCCCGAAGTACGCGCATATATCGCCGATTATGAAAGAGGAAAACGGCGGCAAAAGAAAGCTTTCAAAGCGCAAAGACCCCGAGGCGGCAATGAGCTTTTACGAAAAGGCGGGCTATCCTGCGGGCGCGGTCTGGGAGTATCTTATGACGCTTGCAAACTCAAACTTTGAGGACTGGCGCATTGCAAACCCGAACGAGGATATAAGCTCGTTCAAATTCAGCCTTAATAAAATGAGCAAGGCGGGCGCGCTGTTCGATATTGCGAAGCTAAACGACGTGAGCAAAAATTATATATGCAAACTGAACGCCGAGGAGGTTTACGATTTGACGACCGAGTGGGCGAAAGAAAACAATACGAAGCTGTATTCGCTGCTCACCGACGACGAGGAATACGCAAAATCCATTTTCGCGATTGAGCGCGGCAACGCAAAGCCGAGAAAGGACATCGCAAAATGGGAGGACGTTGAAAATTATGTTTCGTATTTCTACGGCGAGCTGTGGGATAAGCAATTCGATTTCCCCGAAAATCTTTCAAACGCCGATATGACTGAAATTCTCGAAACATATAAAACGGTATACGACGGTACGGTTTCGGCGGACGACTGGTTCCCGCAGGTGCGCGATATGGCAGTTGCTTTGGGCTACGCAAAATCGCCGAAGGATTATAAAAAAGCCCCCGACAGCTACAAGGGTCATGTCGGCGACGTCGCGGGCGTTATACGCGTCGCCGCGACGGGCAGACGCAATACGCCCGATTTATACGAGATTTTGCAGGTTCTCGGTACGGACGAGGTTGCAAAACGATTTGATATAGCAATAGAGAAATTACAGTAGAGGTGAAAGTAATGGAAGAGGTATTCAGCAGAAATTTCATAGAGGAAGCGATTGACAAGGACTTGGAGCAGAAGGTCTACGACCATGTTCAGACGCGCTTCCCGCCCGAGCCCAACGGCTATCTTCATGTCGGACACGCGAAGGCGATTTGCATTGACTTCGGCATGGCTGAAAAGTACAACGGCAAATGTAATCTCCGCCTTGACGATACGAACCCGACAAAGGAGGATACGGAGTACGTTGACGCGATAAAAGAGGATATTGAATGGCTTGGCTTTAAGTGGGACAAGGTTCTCTACGCGTCCGACTATTTTGACGATATTTACGCGGCGGCAATTAAGCTGATTGAAAAAGGCAAGGCGTATGTCTGCGACCTTACTGCCGACGAAATACGCGAATACCGCGGCACGCTTACCGAAGCGGGCAAAAACAGTCCCTACCGCGACAGAACGGTTGAGGAAAATCTTGATTTGTTTAAGCGCATGACGGACGGCGAGTTTCCCGACGGCTCAAAGGTATTGCGCGCTAAAATCGACATGGCGTCGCCTAATCTGAATATGCGCGACCCCGTAATTTACAGGATTTTGCGCGCGCATCATCACAGAACGGGCGATAAGTGGTGCGTTTACCCGATGTACGACTTCGCGCACCCGATTTCAGATACCGTAGAGGGCGTTACACATTCTCTCTGCTCGCTCGAATTTGAGGACCACAGACCGCTTTACGACTGGGTTTTAAAGGAAGTCGGCTATGAGGAGCCGTCACGCCAGATTGAGTTTGCGAGAATGAATTTAAACTATACGCTCACGAGTAAAAGGCGTTGTTTAAGACTCGTAAAAGACGGTATTGTATCGGGCTGGGACGACCCGAGAATGTCGACATTATGCGGTATGCGCCGACGCGGCTACACGCCCGAGGCAATCCGCGATTTCTGCGAGAGAATAGGTGTGTCAAAAGCGAACAGCGTAATTGATTTTGCGCTTTTGGAGGCGTGCATACGTGAAGACTTGAATAAGCGCGCTCCCCGCGCCATGGCGGTCTTAAGACCGATTAAGCTGATTGTTGACAACTATCCCGAGGGCAAGACCGAGAAAATAGAGGTCGAGGTAAATCCCGAAAATTCCGCGCTCGGAACGCGCGAGGTTGAATTTTCGCGCGAGTTGTATATTGAAGAGGACGACTTTATGGAGGACGCGCCGAAGAAGTATTTCCGCTTGTCCCCTGGACGTGAGGTGCGCTTAAAGGGCGCGTATTACGTGACCTGCACGGGCTGCGACAAGGACGAAAACGGCAATGTAACAGCCGTTCACTGCACTTACGACCCCGAAACGCGCGGCGGCGACGCGCCCGACGGACGAAAGGTCAAGGGTACAATTCACTTTGTAAACGCGGCTGACGCGATTGACGCTGAAATAAGGCTTTACGACAGGCTGTTCACAGTTGAAAATCCCTCTGACGAAAGCGGAGTAACCGATTTTACGGAAAATCTGAACCCCGATTCAATGGTAGTTCTGAAAAATGCGAAATTGGAGAGCAATCTCGTAAATCTGAAAGCGGGCGACACTTTCCAGTTCCTGCGTATGGGCTATTTCTGCGTTGACAGGGACAGCACACCCGAAATGCCCGTGTTTAACAGAACGGTGGCATTGAAAGACAGCTGGAAAAAAATCAACAAATAAACAGGAGGTTATTATAATGGATTATACAAAATTCATGGCTGACAGAGTAAAAACAATGAAGGGCAGCGCAATCCGCGAGATGTTCAAGCGCATGGCTGACCCCGAAATTATATCGCTTGCGGGCGGAAACCCCGCGGCAGAGCTTTTCCCGGGTGAGGAGCTTTCAAAAATCGCGGGTAAAATTCTTATGACACAGCCGACGCTCGCGCTACAGTACGGCACAACGGACGGTTATCCGAAAATGCGCGACTGCGCAAGAGAGCGCGCCGCAAAGGTAAACTCGGTGCATGAGGACGATGCGATTTTGATTATGACGGGCGCAAATCAGGGTATTGATTTGACGGCAAAGGCGCTTATAAACAAGGGCGACAAGATTATCGTTGAAAGCCCGAGCTTTATCG
>CAZBXN010000075.1:0-7563 GCA_964496015.1 uncultured Lachnospiraceae bacterium
CAGGCGACAATGAATTTACGGACAGGCGCGAGGAAAATCAAACGAATAATTCCTCGTATTGGGTGTTCCATATAGCGGCTTACGCGTTCTTGGCGATTGTCGCACTGATTACGATTTTTAATATAATGAACAGTATTTCCATGAGCGTTTCGGCGAGAATTAAGCAGTACGGTTCAATGCGCGCGGTCGGAATGAGTATAAAACAGCTTACAAAAATGATTACTGCCGAAGCGGTGACCTACGCGGTATGCGGTCTGATTGTCGGGTGCGCTTCGGGACTTTGTATGCACTACCTGATAACTAAAAAGCTCATAATAGACCATTTCGGCGGAGTGTGGGGTATTCCCGTGAACACAATCGCAATAGTTTTGGCGATAGTGGTGCTGGCGGTTATTGCGGCAATACACGCGCCGTCAAAGAGAATAAGAAACATGGCGATAACCGATACCATAAATGAATTGTAAGGAAGTGAATCATCAAACAGCAGTTCTGATTTTTTAATCAAAACTGCTGTTATTTTTAACAATTCATATATTTTAAAAGCTGCTGCATTTGCATAATTCCTTTTTGCTGCGAGGTAATTATGGCATTTAGTATTGGACGAAGTCCGGCGCATATATCATATTGAAGTGCATTCTTTGACATTTCAATAGCCCCGCGATGGTGCGGTATCATTTCACGCATAAAATTCGCATTGACATTATTGGTTGAAACAGCATTTTCCATTCCGTTAAACATTGTCTGCATAATTTGATTAACTCTGCGTTGATACAGGTTTACATCGCATTTTGGATTTATACATTCGCTACACTCGCATTCTATCTCACGCATATTTTCAATGCTTTTTGTCTGTTCGGTTATAATATTTTGCGCAATCTGCTGTAGCGGCACAAAAGTCGTGTATTTAAGTATATTTTCTGACATCTCTATTGCCGCCTGATGGTGTGGTATCATCTGAACTATAAAATTATGAGATATACTGTTAGTTAATTCTGCCGTTGTCATACCATCAATCATTTCGTCTAAAATACAATGAAATCGGCTCAAATACGTTTTTGTAACATCACTCAATTTACATTCCCTGTACATAAGTGAAAACCTCCTTTCCTACTTTATCGTATGCGAGGTGTTCACTTGTTGCTATTATCATTTAATTGTCTTTAACATTATACCATTAAATTCACAATAAATCCGCTTAAAAGCGCGAATACCATTACAAATGCAATATACAGGGCAAAATGTTTTACTCCGAGCACTATTTTGAGTGCTCCCAAATTTGTGATTTTTGTAGCCGGACCTGTTATCATAAATGCCGACGCGCTTCCCATACTCATACCGCTTGCAAGCCATTGTTGCAAAAGCGGGATTGTTCCTCCGCCGCAGGCATACAATGGGACGCCGATTGTCGCCGCCATTAAAAGTCCGAAACCGCGATTATTCACAAACAGATTTGCAAACGCATCTGCGGGCACATATCTTTGAAAGAGCGCCGAAAGAAGAACGCCGATTAAAAACCACAAGCCCGTAGCCTTTATGTTTCTGCCTATATTTTTTAATAATCTAATAAATATATTCGGGTCGGTATCGCGGCTTGCTCTTTCCGAAAACCCCTCAAAGTTAAAGAAATGCTTGTCCTTAAAGCAAAATCTCACAAGCAAGCCTGCCGCAATTCCGCAAAGAAAGCAGGATATAAACCGAACGCACAGCGCAAAATTTCCAAGAGCCGCACTGTATATTAAAAGCTGCGGATTTAATAATACGCTGCTCATCATAAACGCCGCAAGGTAATCATCTCTCATACCTTTTTGCGAAAATGACGCGGCAATCGGTATTGTGCCATACATACACAAAGGTGAAAGAATACCTATAAAGCTCGCGGGTATAATTCCCAAAACACCGAGATGCTTATCCTGAATTACCGTCATAAGCGAATGTATTTTTTGCTTTCCGAACACTGAAATAACCGAACCTATCAGCATGCCTAACGCCCAATAAGGAAGTATCTGTCTAAGCTGTATTTCAAAATAATACCATATGTAAATGAATTCACGGTGTATAATATCCCACATAATATTTTCTCCTGTCTTATCATATAGAATCAGCACGTCAGCATACTTAAATTGCGGCTGAAAAACTGTTTTTATATACCAAACGGCTCTGCCGGCTCAAACCGACAAAGCCGTTTTTCATCAAGACTTTTTCATCAATGTTTTTCTTATTTTACCTTTCGGGTCTTTAATAAGAACTATAACAAGCCATATTACAAGCCCCAATGCCACAACCGACAAGCCGAGATATGCGTCGTTGAGCATGTCGGCTGCGGCGGGCGTAAAATATTCCGCGCTTATTTCTATGTATCGGGCAACTGCGTCAACAAGCCACATAAGCGATGCACCCCAATACATCAGCGACAGTGTGCCGAGTTTCATATCGCCGTTAGTAACATACCAGACAACCGTTGATATGACCGCCGCAAAAACGGTTATTAAAAGTGTCATTATCTCTGTCCTCCGATGAGCGCCGTGTTTATTTTTGACGCATCTTTTTCTAAAGCGTTTGTAAACGCAACCATGCCTGCCCATACGGCAGTAACAAGTGCTGCCATAGCGACACCCGATGTCACAATCTCACGGAGTGCGCCCGTGCCGCCTGTTAAAAACGGAAATGCGAGCGTAACCTCGCCATGCCATACATGCTCAAAGGCAAGAAGCGCGCTTCCTCCCCAAAGCATATTGTTAAGCCAGCCTATTTTCTTTAAAAACGGATTTTTCGTTTTTCCGTTCTTATTCATCTTCTTTTTAACAATAGTTGTAACGATTGCCTCCGCTGCCGGAGCTGCAAAACAAGCCATAATAAAATCCTCCTTATTATTTAAAAATTTGTGTTTCGCCGTAAGGCTAATATTTAATCAATATTTACTAAATTATATTCGCGGCTTCCCAAACCGATTTTTGCCGCGTGTTCAAGCGTATGAAGTCCGTTTCTTGATTCTATACGCTCTACAAGTGATTTGCCGTCAACGTCTTTTTGTGCGTAAACCAAATCAATGCACGCTTGGTCAAGCGCAAGCGGGTCTGTTGAAGCGAGAATTCCTATATCGTGCATATCAGGCTCTGCCGGATTGCCATCACAGTCGCAGTCAACGGACAGTCTGTTCATTACATTGATATAAACAACATTACCGTCCATAAAATCTACAACGCCCGAAGTTGCTTCCGCCATAGACTCACAGAATTTATCCTGGTCGCCTCCCCACGGGCTTGTAAGGCTGTTCCCGCCTGTATGAATATATGCTTTGCCCTCCTTTGAGCCAATACCTATTGACATATTCTTTATAGCACCGCCAAAGCCTGCCATAGCGTGACCTTTGAAGTGCGCCAGCGATATAAGGCTGTCATAATTTGCAAGATGCGCTCCTACATAGTCCTTTGTTATGGTAGTGCCTTTTGCGATAGGGATTTCAAGAGAGCCGTCCTCGTCCATAATATCTACATCTGCAATTTCTGTAAAGCCGTGGTCTTTAATTACCTGCCTGTGAAGCTCCGTTTCCGAACGCGAACCGCCGTAAGCTGTGTTACATTCAACTATCGTACCGTCAACCTTTTGCACCAAATCCTTGATAAGCTCCGGTCTTAAATAATTCGAGTTGGGCGGTTCGCCTGTTGACATTTTCACTGCCACATTGCCCTCCGCATTAAAGCCTAATTTATCGTAGACTTCAACAAGCGCTTCAGGCGTTATTTCCGTTGTCATATACACCTTGGGCACATTCGGGTCATCTGTACTGTATGTAACATCTGTTTTCGGCACGGTTATTGTAACCGTTTTTGTTTCCTGCTCCCAATCAACATCAAACTTAAAGCTCTCAGCAATATAGCGTATAGGAAGCATTGTTCGGTCATTGATAACCACAGGCGCGGTATCAAGTGTATTTTCCGCGTCATTGAAATACGCAGACTCCGAATTTATTATAAGTTTTATTACATCAGTCTTATAATTAAGCGTTACGGTCTGGGTATTTTCCTCCCAGTCTACTGTTCCGCCTATCGCTTCAATAATAGAACGCACAGGCAAAAGCGTTCTGTCGTTTATAATCACGGGAACAGTTCCACGTCCGGGGTCAATCTCGGCTGTTTCATTATTTACAGTCATATTAGGATTGTCAATCTGTAATTTGATAACAGTTGCATCATTTGCCGCAAGGACAGGCTTGTTATCATTATTTCTCATAACAAATCCCGCAAACAATAAACAAACCATACACACAGAAACAATAAACGCAGCCGTCTTTTTAATGTTTATAGATTTTGCCATTCTCAAACCTCCTTATTTTGTTTATAAATTTATTGTATCATAGCTTATCATATTTTACAATATTTTTATACATTAAATTTTAAGTCCGCTCTTTTTTGATTTTTAAAGCGAGCGGGATATTTAAAGGTTCCCGACTGTAACTATTATAAATCCCGCATACATTCTTTAACCATAAGGATGCGTTCGTCCATTGACAGTTACAGCCGGACAAATGGGTATCATTGACGATACGCTTGCCACCAAATCTTTTATAAGCTCCGGTCTTAAATAATTACTGTTGGATTGCTGTTGATATTGCAAAAGCAATACCCTTTTTAATCTTGTCTTTCATATCGGCAAATCTCCTTATATACGCAATCACTTTATTGAACAGTTTTTGCCGCATTATACTCTGTATCAGTTACAGCATCATTCCAAGTGATTTTATCTTTGCCCAGATTTCCGTTTACTGCGATATATGCAAACTGCTCGTCTGCCGCACCGTGCCAATAAGTAACGCCCGGCTGCGCTTCAATCACATCACCGGCTTTTATCACTCTCGGCTCTTGTCCTTCCTCTTGATAAATGCCCGTACCGTTTGTTACGATTATAAGCTGACCGCTTTCATGTGAGTGCCAAGCTGTCCGCGCTCCTGCTTCCATTGTGAAATTATCAACTTCGGGACAGTTAAACACGCTTTCGTGTTCTACAAGCATATTTTTATAAATCTTACCTGTATATCCCTCTGCGGTAAATTCCTCGCCTTTGGGGAACATTGTTTCGCCTTTTTCTCTTATTGTACCGTTTGCGCGTGCTGTTTTAACTGCCGCGTTATACTCTGCGTCTGTTACCTTATCCAGCCAATTTGTAGTGCCTACGCCCGGATTAACACCGATTGCGATATGAGCAAACCAACTGTCGTCAATAGCTGAGTGCATGTGCCTTTTGCCCGGCGGAATTAAAATGACATCTCCCACCTGCATAATCCTCGCTTCTTCGCCCTCCATTTCAAACACACCGACACCCTCTGTTACGAGAAGTATCTGTCCGCCGTCATGATAGTGCCAATCTGTTCTTGTGCAAGGCTCAAATGTTACCTGTCCAAATGCGGGTATTTTCATATTTTCCTCGTCATAGGCAGTCAGCCAATTCATATATGACACGCCTGTAAATTTGGGAGAGGCGGGATTTATATCTCCTTTTGCAAATACATTGTCAATCGTGTCAGCGTTTATAATAGTTACTGTCTGTGTTTCCTGTGTCTAAAGAACCGTATAACCGAAGCTCTCGGCAATAAATCTTATCGGAAGCATTGTTCGGTCATTGATGATAACAGGTGTTACATCAAGCGTATTTGCTTCATTGTTGAGATATGCTGTTGTTGAATTTATAGTAAGTCTTATTTCGTCGCCGTTATAGCTGAGCGTTGCTGTTTTCGTGCCGTCGTCCCACGAAACTTCGCCGCCGATACCCTCAACAAATGCGCGTACAGGTAACAGTGTTCTGTCGTCAACAATAACAGGCGTTGTTCCTCTTTCGTCAATGTTCTGTTCTGCGCCGTTTATTGTCATTTTGGGATTTTCAATCTGCATTGTTACGGTTGTTTTGTCTGTTTCGCTCATACTTGCATAATCTACCTCATTCGGAGC
The DNA here is from genome assembly GCA_964496015.1 of uncultured Lachnospiraceae bacterium. Classification (GTDB taxonomy): domain Bacteria; phylum Bacillota; class Clostridia; order UBA1381; family UBA1381; genus JALEPO01. The sequence goes on from CAZBXN010000075.1 coordinate 5,943, forward strand.
GTCATTTGCGGCAAATACGCTTACGGCTGTACTTGCCGTCATAGCCGCCGCGATAATAAGTGAAATAATTTTCTTTTTCATTTTCTTAAAACCTCCTGTGTTTGTTGTTTAGCTTTATGTCCTCCGAACACTTCGGACATTTCCATATTATCCAGTGCATTATCAATTTTGGATATTTCCTCAGGCGATAGCATAATATCTGCCGCACCCGCATTTTCTTCAAGTCTTGCCATCTTGCGTGTACCGGGAATAGGGACAATACCATTTGCCATAAGCCACGCAAGAGAAATTTGAGCCGGAGTTGAATATTTCTTTTCTGAAATTTCATTTAACAGATTTAACAGATTTCTGTTTTTATCTATACTATCCGCCTTAAACTGTGGCATTGCACTTCTGTAATCGTTTTGTTCATTGAACACGGAATTTTTATCGTATTTTCCCGACAGAAAACCGTTCGCCAACGGGGAATGTGCAACAAGCGTAATATTAAGCTCGTCAAGCATCGGCAGTAATGCTGCATATTCTCTATACATCATTGAATACCTGTTTTGAACCGCGCTTATACTGCAAACCTCATTGGCACGGCGAATATAGTCCCCGCCTGCCTCCGAAACTCCCCACGCGCGGATTTTGCCCTCATTTATTAAATCCTGCATAACTCCGGCGACTTCCTCGGGTGGTATATTCGGGTCAATTCTATGCTGATAATATAAATCAATATAATCTGTGCCCAAGCGTCTGAGCGAACCCTCAACGCTCTTTCTGATTGTTTCGGGGCGGCTGTCCATAGATAAGGAACTGTCTGCATTATGCCGCACACCGAATTTAGTAGCTATTATCACCTTATCACGATATGGCTTTAACGCTTTTCCCACTAATTCCTCATTATATACCGTTCGTCCGTTTACTTCTGAAATATAACATTCGGCAGTATCAAAAAATGTAATCCCCATGTCAAAAGCCGAATGTATCAGCTTTATCATTTCCGTTTCATCAGACGGCTCGCCGTACGCGTGCGTCATACCCATACAGCCAAGACCCAGTGCGGAAATTTTTATGCCGCTGCTGCCTAAATTTTTGTATTTCACAATAACATCTCCCTGATTATTTTAAGCTGTTTACCCAATCAACAATTTCCTGCTCAGCGTCCTGTATATGATTACGGGATATTGACAAACCGTCCAAAACCTCCGCATTCGGCTGTATCGCGCACACTAACAGAGGTATGATTTAATAACCACCCACTCTATTTCGTAATTTCAGTATAACATTTCTTGAGCGAGAATAGAAGTATCGTTTGGTTTATCAGTTCCAACCAAAAGGTTATAGCAAAAAACGCCCATTCGCACGGTTGAAACGAATAAGCGTTATTATTTTATAAAATACATGCTTTTGATACAGCTTCCAAAAATTCCGAAACGCACAGTGAAGGATTAGGTGAGTGTAAAATACCAAACGGAATGGTATAATCCCATTCTCACCATATCCCAGAGATACGGAACAAGTTCTTCATCATCTTCAGGGGTTAATGTGGTGTAATTGCTACGTATAAGCCCCATTTTTAAATGGTCGATAGACAAATACGGATAATGGTATTTTCTAATAATCTTTGTGCCAAATT
>CAZBXN010000076.1:0-7556 GCA_964496015.1 uncultured Lachnospiraceae bacterium
CGGGACTGCTTGTCGCAAACGAGCTTATAAAAAAGCGCGCCGATATTTTGTCGGAGAACATAGAGCGCATGGGAATAAAAAACGCGGTTGTCACAAACGAAACGCCGCAGAGATTAGCGGAAAAATATCCCGCGTTTTTCGACAAAATCATAGTTGACGCGCCGTGCAGCGGCGAGGGAATGTTCAGAAAAGAACCGCAGGCAGTTGACGAATGGAGCGTTGAACATACCGTTTCATGCGGCATACGTCAGAAAAACATTCTTGACTGCGCCGTTAAAATGCTCAAAAGCGGCGGGTATCTGGTCTATTCAACCTGTACCTTTTCTCCCGAGGAAAACGAGAAAATCGCGGCGTATCTGACGGAAACGCATAATTTGGAGCTTTGCGATACGGGTCTTGATATGCTCTGCGCAGGCAGAACCGAATGGTCGGGGACGAATACCGACATGACAAAAACGCGCAGGATTTTCCCGCACCGTCAAAAGGGCGAGGGGCATTTTACCGCGCTGTTTAAAAAATCGGGCGAATTGCGGAGTAACCCCGAACCGCAAAATAAGCCGTCAAAAAATACGGCTTTGGAATGCGCGGTATGTCTTTACCGTCAGTTTGAAAAAGAAACGCTTAATATAAGGCTTGACGGCGATTTTGTCTTGTTCGGCGATAATCTGTATTTAAAGCCGCAGGGCATTGACATTGACAAAGTTAAGGTCGTCCGCTGCGGCTTGCATCTGGGCGTTTGCAAAAAGAACCGATTTGAGCCGTCGCACGCGCTCGCGCTTGCGCTTACGGGCAGCGATTTTAAAAACACCTTAAATCTTGAATGTAACGGCGCGGATTTAAAGAGGTATCTCACGGGCGACGTAATCGAATGTGACAAAACGGGCTGGACTGCCGTGCTCGCAAACGGTTATCCCCTCGGCTGGGGAAAGGCGTCGGGCGGGATTTTGAAAAATCATTTCCCGAAATTTTTACGGTTAAAACGCTGAAATATTTCATTTGTGTTAAAAAGATAAAATATTTTAAAATTTACTTGACACATTATGATAATAATGGTAGTATAATATAGAAGGTAGAGGCGCAATTATTCATCAGTAACCGCGATTAGATTTGCAGCAATTTTTGACTCGCGGCAAAAGGGAAGATTGCCGAAGTCATAGCTAAGCTGCGTTGGTTACGGCTGGGCATATCGTTAAGAGCGGTATGACTGTCATCAGTATTTGATGGAGAGCTATCGCGTTATAATACAAGTATATTATAATAAGCAGCAACTCTTCATTGGGTTACTGCTTTATTTTGAGTTATGAAAGGAACTGATAAAATGAAAAACAGCTATAATGTAGGAATTATCGGCGCTACGGGAATGGTGGGACAGCGTTTTATAATGCTTCTTCATAATCACCCGTGGTATAAAATCAAGGTGCTTGCCGCATCTCCCAGAAGCGCGGGCAAGAAATATATTGACGCGGTCGGCTCAAAATGGGCTATGGACGAGGAAATCCCCGCAAGCGTAAAGGACATGGTTGTCATGAACGCGACGGACGACGTTGAAAAAATCGCGGAACAGGTAGATTTTGTGTTCTGCGCGGTTGACATGAAAAAGGACGAAATAAAGGCGCTGGAGGAACGCTATGCGAAGGCGGAATGTCCCGTTGTTTCAAATAACTCCGCGCACCGTCATACGCCCGACGTTCCGATGATTATTCCCGAAATTAACCCTGAGCACATTGAAATTATTCCCGCTCAGCGCGAAAGACTCGGCACAAAGCGCGGATTTATCGCAGTCAAGTCGAACTGCTCCTTGCAGTCGTATCTGCCCGCAATGGCGGTTATAAATATGAAATATCCGATTGACCACGCGCTTGTTACGACGTATCAGGCAATATCGGGTGCGGGCAAAACTTTTGAGACATGGCCCGAGATGGTTGACAATCTTATCCCGTATATCGGCGGCGAGGAGGAAAAATCCGAGGTTGAGCCGAATAAAGTGCTCGGCAAAATCGAGGGCAAGGAAATCGTTCCGTCAAAGGCGTTGTCAATCGAGTGCCAGACCTACAGAGTGCCTGTTTCAAACGGTCACACGGCGGCGATATTCTTCTCGTTTAAGGACGGCGTGAAAAAACCGTCGGTTGAGGAAATCGAAAAGCTATGGGCGGACTATTCGGGCGTGCCGCAGGAATTAAAGCTTCCGCATGCACCGAAGCAGTTCATTCACGTGTATACCGAAAAAGACGAACCCGACCAGCCGCAGATTAAGACGGCAAGGGAAATTGACGGAGGTATGGCGATAAGCTGCGGAAGATTAAGAGAAAGCGCGCAGTATGATTATAAAATGGTTTCAATGAGCCACAATACGCTAAGAGGCGCAGCGGGCGGCGCGGTGCTTTTGGCTGAATTATTGACGGCAAAGGGCTATATGGACTAAGAAAGGACTTGATTTTATGGCAAAGACATTACCCTTTACAGGTTCGGGCGTTGCGATTATAACGCCGTTTGACGGACTTAAAACCAACTATGACGAGCTTGGTAAATTGATTGAAATGCACATTGCGAAAAAAACCGACGCGATTATCATATGCGGCACGACGGGCGAGGCTTCGACCATGCCCGACGCGGAGCATCTTGCGGCGATTGAATATACGGTAAAAAAAGCGGCTAAGCGTATTCCCGTAATCGCGGGAACGGGCTCGAACGACACCGCGCACGCGATTGAGCTGTCGAAAAAGGCGGAGGCGCTGGGCGCGGACGGAATACTTTCCGTAACGCCGTATTACAACAAGACGACGCAGAAGGGTCTTATTGCGCACTTTACCGCAATAGCGAACGCGGTTAAAATCCCCGTAATTCTCTATAATGTTCCGTCAAGAACAGGTATGGGCTTTACGATTGAAACGCTTAAGGAGCTTGCGAAAGTCGATAATATTGTTGCGATTAAGGAAGCGAGCGGAAACATAAGCTTTACCATGAAGGTTGCGGCGGAAGTCCCCGACTTATACATATATTCGGGCAACGACGATATGATTGTCCCGATGCTGTCGCTCGGCAGCAAGGGCGTAATTTCGGTTGTCGCGAATATTATGCCCGATGAAACGCATGATATATGTGAGTATTATTTTAACGGCGAGGTTGATAAGGCGAGAGATTTACAGCTTAAAATGCTCGATATTATAAATACTTTGTTTATTGAAGTAAACCCCGTTCCCGTTAAGACGGCGATGAATTTGCTCGGATATAACGCGGGCGATTTGCGCATGCCGCTTACGGATATGACGGAGGAAAATCTTGAAAAGCTTAAAAAATCGCTTGTAAATATCGGTCTGAAATTAGCGTAAAAAGGAGAAAAAACGAATGACGAAAATCATTTTAAACGGCTGTAACGGAAAAATGGGGCAGGTAATAACGCGCCTTGTGTCGGAGGACAGCGAGTGCGAGATTACCGCGGGCTTTGACATAAATACAGAGGTTGACAATTCCTATCCCGTGTACAAAAAGCCCGACGAGTTTACGGGCGCGGCGGACGTGGTTATTGATTTTTCGCACCCCTCGTGCCTTTCGGGACTGCTGGACTACTGCAAAAAAAGAAAATTGCCCGTAATTATTGCGACGACGGGACTGACGGCGGAGCAAAAAGAGGAAATGCAGCTTGCGGCGCGGGAAATCCCGATATTTTTCTCGGCAAATATGAGCCTCGGCATAAATCTGCTTATTGCGCTCGCCAAAAAGGCGACGAAGCTTTTGGAGGGTAATTTTGACATTGAAATAGTCGAGCGTCATCATAACCAGAAGCTTGACGCGCCGTCGGGAACGGCTCTGGCAATCGCGGACGCGATTGACGAAACGCTCTCATTCCCCGCAGAATATGTCTATGACCGCCACGCGGTACGCAAAAAGCGTTCAAAGACGGAAATCGGACTGCACGCGGTGCGCGGCGGTACGATTGTCGGCGACCACGAGGTTATTTTCGCGGGCACGGACGAGGTGATTGAGCTAAAGCACAGCGCGCACAGCAAGGAGGTTTTTGCTGTCGGCGCGGTTAAGGCGGCAAAGTTCATGACGGGCAAAGACGCGGGAATGTATGATATGAATGATTTGATAAGTAATTTGGACTAAATAAAAAGTATCGCTTTTTAAGCGATATTTTTTTATGTGACAAATTATTATCAAAACCTTGACAAACCTTGATAAATTCCCGAAAAAGTGATAAAATTATTATGAATATTTATATCTGAGGGAGAAAATTATGTGGAGCGCGGATAATTGGACTGATTACAAACTGATAGACAGCGCGGACGGCGAAAAACTGGAATACTGGGGTAAATACCTGCTCCGCCGTCCCGACCCGCAGGCGGTCTGGAGCGTAAAATCGGAAAAGGAGCTATGGAATAAAACCGACGCGTGGTATCACCGCTCAAGCTCGGGCGGCGGTAAATGGCAGTTTTTTAACAAAATGCCCGAACGCTGGACTATCGGCTACGGCGGTTTAACCTTTAACATAAAGCCCATGGGATTCAAGCATACGGGGCTTTTTCCCGAGCAGGCGGTTAACTGGGACTGGTTCTCGGAGCTTATAAAAAGCGCGGGGCGTCCGATACGGATTTTGAACCTTTTCGCTTACACGGGCGGCGCAACTGTTGCGGCTTTAAAGGCGGGCGCGGAGGTCGTTCACGTTGACGCGTCAAAGGGTATGGTTACATGGGCTAAGGAAAACGTCATAGCGTCGGGTCTTGCCGACAAGCCCGTCAGATATATTGTTGACGACGTAAAGAAATTTGTCGCACGCGAGGGCAGACGCGGCAGGCAGTACGACGCGGTAATTATGGACCCGCCCTCCTACGGCAGAGGCCCGTCGGGCGAGGTCTGGAAAATCGAAAACGAGCTGTATCCGCTGATTGAGGACTGCATGAAGATTTTATCGGACAAGCCGCTGTTTTTCCTGATAAATTCATATACGACGGGATTGAGCGCGCAGGTGCTTATAAACGTGCTTTCCATGACAATGACGCGGAAATTCGGCGGAAAAGTGACGGCGGACGAAATCGGTCTTAAAATGACCGCGAATAATCTTATTTTGCCCTGCGGTATCAGCGGCAGGTGGCAGAATGATTAGAACGGAAAACCTGTCGTTTTCATACGGCGGCAATGAGATTTTACACGATATAAATTTGAAAATAGAAAAAGGCTCGTTTACGGTAATTCTCGGCAGAAACGGCAGCGGAAAATCAACGCTTGCAAAACATTTTAACGCGATTTTATTGCCCTCGGGCGGCGCGGTTTATGTGAAGAACACGGACACGAAACAAGATGTATTAAATATCCGCCGCGCGGTTCAGATGGTATTCCAAAACCCCGACAATCAGGCGGTTGCGGCTATTGTGGAAAACGAAATCGCATTCGCGCCCGAAAATTTGGGCGTGCCGCCCGAAGAAATACGCCGCCGCGTTGACGGCGCATTGGCGGCAATGGATATGACGAAATACGCAAAGTCAGCAGTCGCGAATTTGTCGGGCGGACAAAAACAGCTTATCGCAATCGCGGCGGCTCTTGCGGCAGACCCCGAATGTATAGTCCTTGACGAGCCGACCTCAATGCTTGACCCGAAAAACCGCATGTCGGTTATGTCTGCAATTCACAGGCTGAACCGCAAAAACGGCATAACGGTCGTGTTAATCACGCATTACATGGAGGAGGCGGTTGACGCGGACAGGGTTATTGTGACGGACAGCGGCAAAATCGCGCTGGACGGAAAGCCGCGCGAAATATTTAAAAACGCGGACGCGGTAAAAGCTTTCGGTCTTGACGTGCCACAAATTACGGAGCTTATGCAGCTTCTTCGGCGGCGCGGGCTTGATGTGCGCGGCGACATACTGACGGTTGACGAGGCGGCGGAGGAAATCAGAAAAATACTGGGTGACGGCAAATGATTGAAATTCATAATTTAAACTACGTTTACGGGCGCGGTACGCAGGACGAGCGGCACGCGCTCAAAAACATAAATCTGAAAATCCCAAAAAACGCCGTGACTGCAATAATCGGTCATACGGGCAGCGGAAAATCAACGCTGATTGAGCATCTTAACGGCTTGAAAAAGCCTGTTTCGGGCGATATTTTTATTGACGGCAAAAATATAAAGGACATAAAGCCGAAGCTTTTGCGGAAAACGGTCGGAATAGTGTTTCAATATCCCGAATATCAGCTTTTCGCGGAAACGGTTTTTGACGATATAGCGTTTGCGCCGAGGAATTTCGGATTTGATAACGTCGGGGCGTGTGTAAGAGAGGCGGCGGAGCTTGTCAGCTTAAATGAAGCGGATTTGGAAAAATCGCCGTTTTCGCTGTCGGGCGGGCAGAAAAGACGCGCGGCAATCGCGGGCGTTCTCGCAATGAAGCCCGATATTCTGATACTTGACGAGCCGACGGCAGGGCTTGACCCTGCGGGCAGGGACGCCGTTTTGAGCCTTATAAAATCGCTTGACGGCATGACCGTGATTTTTGTTTCACATTCCATGGAGGACGTTGCAAAAACGGCTGACAATATAATCGTCATGAATGACGGACAGATTGAAATGACGGGAACGGCTGACGAGATTTTTTCGCGCAGCGGAGAATTAACGGAAATCGGCTTGAATGTCCCCGCGATAACCCGCCTTACTGATAAATTACGGCAGTATTACGACTTACCCGAGGGAATTTATACGGCAGACAGGGCGGCGGAAGAAATTTTGAGGTTAAGTAAAAATGTTTAAGGATATTACCATAGGACAATATTATCCCGCGCCGTCGCCCTTGCACAGGCTTGACGCGCGGCTTAAAATAATATTTACAATCGTTTTCACCGCGCTGATGTTTACGCTGAAAAATACGGCGTCATATGCGGCAGCCGTGATTATTACGGTATCGCTTGTTTTGATAAGCAAAGTCCCCGTGAGGCTTGTGGCAAAATGCGTGAAACCTGCGTTCTGGATTTTGATTATTACGGCGGTTATTGACCTTTTTGCAGTACCCGGAAATGTAATTGCAAAAATACCTGTTTTTCAGCTTACAATTACCTCAGAGGGCGTATATACGGCTGTAACGCTAAGCGTAAGACTGCTGCTTTTAATGACGGGCGCGTCGCTTTTAACGCTTACCACGCCGCCGATTACCCTGACGGACGCGCTGGAAAGCCTTATGAAGCCGCTTGGGGTTTTGAGGGTTCCGACGCGCGACATTGCTATGATGATGTCGGTTGCAATACGCTTTATTCCGACCTTTGCGGAGGAAACGGACAAAATAAAAAAAGCGCAGATTTCGCGCGGCGCGGATTTCGGCGAGGGCAGCTTAATAAAACGCGCAAAGGCGACGGTATCGGTTTTTATTCCGCTGTTCGTGAGTGCGTTTCGGCGCGCGGACGCGCTCGCAACGGCAATGGACGCGCGGTGCTACGGCGGAAAAACCCGCACGCGCTTAAACGAACTGCATTTGACAAGGCGTGACGCGTGGTATTTTGCGGTATTTGTATTTTGCATTTTAATTTTACTTGCGGCAGAATTTGTAATTGAATTTTAATGGGAGCTATGGTAT
>CAZBXN010000077.1:0-7399 GCA_964496015.1 uncultured Lachnospiraceae bacterium
AATAGTAAGATGCGCCGTTTATTTTTTATATTAACTTCTTATCTTGTCCCTTTATGCACTAACTTATTCACAGGTGTGGATAACTCTATCCCTGTAATAAACCGCATAAAACCTACATTTTTTTGAATTATTAACACGCAATACAGAAAAATCATTGATAAAATTGTCAAAATATGTAAATTTTATATGTAAACCTTTCAAAACTGCATAAAACCGAGATTTATAAAAAATCCGCTTTTTTGTTTGTGTGTGGATAAGTCTGTGGATAAAGTGGATAAATTTCTTGAAAAGTCCCTGTTTTTGGGTTATTTTTGATGAATAACTGATTTTTTCCATGTGTTGATAACATTTTACATACAAATTTTCGGTTTACATAACGCGGAAAAAATATGTAACCCATGAATATTATTACATTTTTAGGATATATTAGTTAAGGGCTGTTGCATTGCTTAACACAACAACAGCCCTCAAAAAACCGTTATTTAATTATATCCGTGCCCATATACGGAACAAGAACTTCGGGAACTGTAACCGTACCGTCCTCATTCTGGTAATTTTCAAGAATTGCCGCAACCGTTCTTCCGACCGCAAGTCCCGAACCGTTCAGAGTATGCACAAACTGCGCCTTATCCTTCGGGTCGTTCTTAAAGCGGATATTCGCGCGCCTTGCCTGATAATCCTCAAAGTTGGAGCAGGAGGATATTTCAACATATCTGCCGTAGCTTGGCAGCCATACTTCAATATCATAAGTCTTTGCCGACGAAAATCCGAGGTCGCCTGTTGAAAGACATACAACCCTGTACGGAATTTTAAGCTTTTGCAGCAGCTTTTCGGCGTCGTTTGTCAGCTTTTCAAGCTCGTCATAGCTGTTTTCGGGATTTACGAATTTAACAAGCTCAACTTTATTAAACTGGTGCTGTCTGATAAGACCTCTCGTATCGCGTCCCGCGCTGCCCGCCTCTGCTCTGAAACAAGCCGAATATGCGCAGTATTTAATCGGCAGCTTTTTGCCGTCAATAATCTCGTCGCGGTAAAGGTTCGTAACGGGAACCTCGGCTGTCGGGATAAGGAAATAACCGTTATTTGTAACCTTAAACGCATCCTCTTCAAACTTCGGAAGCTGTCCCGTACCTGTCATTGACGCGCGGTTTACCATATACGGCGGGAAAATCTCGGTATAGCCCGACTCGCTTGTATGAGTATTTAAGAAAAATTGTATAACCGACCTTTCAAGTCTTGCGCCGAGTCCCTTATAAACCGTGAAACGCGTTCCCGCAATTTTCGTACCGCGCTCAAAATCGAGAATATCAAGATTTGTGCCAATGTCCCAGTGCGCCTTTGGTTCAAAATCGAATTTACGCGGCTCGCTCCATTTTCTGACCTCGCGGTTTTCCGTATCGTCCACGCCTATGGGACAGTCGTCGTTCGGGATATTCGGAATACGGAGCATGAAATCTCTTAATTTTTCGTCAATATCGCGAACCTTTTCGTCGTCTGCTTTAATCTCGTTACTGAGCTCCCTCATTTCCGCAAAAATAGCGTCGGTGTTTTCACCGTTTTTCTTCATCTGCGGAATTTGCTTACTGATTTCGTTCTGCTTTGCTTTTTTCTGCTCAACCTCGGTAAGTATCTCCCTGCGCTTTAAATCAAGCTCAATCGCGGGTGAAATATCAAGGTCGTTATTCCTCTTTTTTAAAGCTTCCCTTATTCTGTCGGGATTTTGTCTTAAAATTTTAATGTCTAACATGATTTTTACATCCTTTCCTTATTGTAATGTATTTTTTATATTGTTATAGAGTATCTGTCCGTCCGCAGAAAGCTTTGACACGTCGATTTTTCCCAAAATCTCTGAGGCTTTCGCGTCATTTCCCACATTTAAGTATCCGTTTGCGGATAAAAGCAAATCATAATCGGAGATTTTATTTTCAAGCGACATTTTGCTGTTTTTTAAATTCTCTATTTCTTCTTCCTTTTTCTGTAAGGTTTCCTCTAATTTTACTTTTTCCTCCAGAAGCACCCTGTTGTCCTCACTTAGCTGCGCGACGCGCTCCGTGATACCTCCCTCGGGCGGTGCGGACACTTGTGCCGTTTCAACAGGCTCTTCGGCTTTTGGCTGGCTTTTCTGTAAATTTGCCTGACCGAAAAAGGCTAATATAATAAGTAAAATCGCTGCCACAAATATAAGCGAGGTATAAAAGAAAAGCGATTTATTTTCATTCTTTTTTTCTGTCATTTTTTATCCCTCTTTTTTCGCTTTCAAAAGCGCTTCTTTTTCTTCATTTAAAAGCTTGATTGAACATTCGCCGTTTCTCACTTCTCTTACATAAGTATTGCAGGAATTATGACCGAAAAGCGAGGTCAAAATAATGCCGTCAAAGCTGCTGTCAAGCATTGCGAGCGCAAAGCTCAGATTTCCCGTCACGTCGTCAAACGCGTCAAAATTAACTATGCCGATATTTTTAATCGAGATATGCGCCGCGTTTTCGCAGGAGGTAAGCCTGCCGAGAACCGCCGCGTCTGTCGCTGTGCTTATCGTCTTTGACAAATCGTCAACCTTGTCGTAATAATCTTTAAGCGCCGAAATAATATCGCCGTCGTCGGAATAATCAAAAAGCGTGTTGATTTTCGACATATTGATTAAATTCATTATAAAGCATACTATAATAAGAACAATTATAGCCGCCGCTGCGATAAATAAAAACGCTGTGTTATCTAATGTCATTTCATTTACCTCCGTTAATAAGATTTAAAATTCTCTCCAAATCCTCGTTGCCGTAATATTCAATTTCAATCTTTCCCTTTTTGCTGGTGTGTGAAATTTTAACCTGCGTACCCAAATTTGAGGAAAGCTTTTTCTGAATATGTTCAAGCTCTATATCATACGCCGTTTTCACCGGCGTTTTCTTTTTCGGTTGTTTTTTCTGTAATTGCTTTGCAAGCGTTTCCGCCTGACGGACGTTCAGATTTTCATTTACTATCCTGTCCGAAAGCTCTGCCCTTAAGGCGCCGTCCTCCACCGACAATATCGCCCGCGCGTGACCGCTTGAAATTTTTCCCGCTGTCAAAAGCTCCTGTATCGGTTTTTCCAAATTCAAAAGACGCATGGAATTTGCAATCGCGCTCCTGCTTTTTCCGATTTTGCGGCTGACGTTTTCCTGCGTCAGATTAAATTCCTCCAAAAGCGACTTATAGCCGAGCGCCTCTTCAATCGGGTTTAAGTCCTCGCGCTGGAGATTTTCAATAAGCGCGATTTCAGCAATCTGCTCGTCCGAGTAATCTCTTACTACCGCGGGAATTTCTTTAAGTCCCGCCTTTTTCGCGGCTCTCCATCTGCGCTCTCCTGCCACAATTTTATACATTCCGTTCTTTGACGGCGTTATAATAATAGGCTGTATAAGTCCGTTTTCTTTGATTGACTTCGCGAGAATTTCAATTTTTTCTTTGTCAAAATTCTTTCGCGGCTGTTTTTTGTTAGGCTCAATTAACGATAGTTTGACTTGACTAATGTCTTTTTTTTCCGTTTTTTCCACTATTTCGTCAATAATATTATTATCGTCAAACAGCGAGCCTAAACCCTTTCCGAGTCCTTTTTTCACCATATCACTCCTTTAACCGTTCTTTGAAATTACTTCCTTGGCGAGCGACATATACGCGTCCGCGCCTCTTGATGTTCTGTCGTATTCTATAATCGGTTCGCCGAAGCTCGGCGACTCGCTGAGACGAACATTTCGGGGAATTATGCTCTTATAAACCTTGTCGGGAAAATACTTTTTCACCTCGTCAAGCACCTGTATTGAAAGATTTGTTCTGCCGTCATACATTGTTCCCAAAACGCCCTCAATGTCGATTTTCGGATTTAGCTTTTTCTTTATCATTTTAACCGTGCCGATTAGCTGGCTTAAACCCTCCAAAGCGTAATATTCGCACTGTATCGGAATAAGTACGGAATCCGACGCCGTAAGAATATTTATTGTAATCATTCCCAGCGCCGGCGGAGAATCTACTATTATATAGTCAAATTTTTGACGTATCGGCAATATCGCGTTTTTCAAAAAATATTCGCGCTTGTCCTCGTATGCAAGCTCTATTTCCGCAGCCGATAAATCGGGCGACGACGGAATTAAGTACAAATTGTTATATTTGGTTTTAATTATTGATTTTTCTGTGTTTTCATTGTCCTGTAAACATTCGTAAACCGAAAGAGAATAATCTTCCCTTTCTATGCCCAAACCGCTTGTCGCGTTGCACTGAGGATCGCAGTCGAGAAGAAGCGTTCTTTTTCCCTCGTATGCAAGACAGGCGGCAAGGTTTACGGAGGTTGTCGTTTTTCCCACTCCGCCTTTTTGATTTGTTATCGCTATAACCTTGCTCATTATTTACCCTTTCTGTTTTTTATTTCTATACTATTATAACACAAATTTTCCATTTGTAAATGTTTCATGTGAAACATTTTCAAAATGAAACAATAATGTAATAAATGTATAAAATACTCCTTTTGTAAAATAATAAGCATAAAAAGCATTTAGCGGTGAAAGGAAATAGAAATGAGCATATTAAAACACGCAAAAAACATTTTTCTTTTTAATCCCGAATATAAAGAAACCTTTATTCTGACAAATACAGATAAATCAAAGGACTATGACGTACGCTCGGAAAGCGAAAAGCCTTCCGTTCCGTATGTTTCGTCAAAAATTGAAGAAAATCTTTCCTATATAAAGAAGCGGTTTACTTATCCCATCAACAACGACATAATTATACGTGAAATAACGCTTAAAAAAGAGAGAAAAGCGTTTGTCGTGTTTATAGACGGAATGGTTGCAAGCGAATTTGTGGATTTGGCAGTAATAGAATCTCTTCAAAAGCTGCCGTATTTTGCGGATGACGAAGCATATAAATATGAAGATGAAATAATCGAAAAGTTTATAAGCCACTCACAGGCTATGGCAACCGAAGATATGGACGCAATTATAGAAGAAATAAATTTCGGAAGCTGCGCCGTGTTTGTGGACGGCTTTAAAAAGGGATTTTCTCTTGACGTAAGGGACTGGGGACACAGAAGCATTGACAAGCCCGAAACGGAGCAGTCCATATACGGACCGCAGGAGGCGTTTGCGGAAATGCTCCGTAATAATACCGCGCTTGTCAGAAAAATCATAAAAACCGAAAAGCTTATCGCGGAGGGCGTTAAAATCGGAAGCATCAGCAAAACACGCGGCGTTCTTCTTTATATTTCAGACATTGCAAACGATGACCTTATAAACGAAGTCAAACGCAGGATTAAAGCCGTAACGGCTGACTATATAATATCAATCGAGGAAGTTTCGATGCTTTTGGAGGACAGCTCCTCCATTTTTACAACGCAAAGCCTTTTGACGGAGCGTCCCGACAGAGTAGCCCGCGCGCTTACCGAAGGCAGAGTCGCGCTTTTACTAAACGGCAGTCCGCGTGCGCTCATAATGCCGACAAACGCTTTTGAGCTTACGCACGCCGCATCTGACGATTATCTGCGCGTCCCGTTTGCAAATATGGCGCGCATGGTTCGTCTTATAGCGATGTTTTTTTCGGTATTTTTACCCGGACTTTATATAGCTACAACACTGTTTCATCAGGAAATTATCCCGACTTATCTTTTGTATTCAATCAGCGCATCACGTGAAAACGTACCGTTTCCGAGTGTGGTGGAGCTGCTTTTAATGGACATTTCCTTTGAAATGATACGTGAGGCGGGAATACGAATGCCGAGTCCCATAGGCTCAACGCTCGGAATTGTCGGCGGTCTTATTTTGGGACAGGCGGCAGTCAGCGCAAAAATGGTAAGCCCGATTATGATTATAATAATCGCAATTACAGGTATAGGTTCTTTTGCAACGGTTGACTACAGCTTAGGCTGGAGCTACAGAATTTTGAGAGTGATTTTTGTTGTTCTTGCGGCGTTTTTGGGCTTTTACGGAATTGCGATAGGAATTTTCCTGTATAGCTTATTTGTCGGACGTCAGATGAACTTTGGAGTGTCGTTTATTATGCCTATGCCAAAGAATTTTAACAGGAGTATGAACAACCCCATATTTGTAAGTCAAATGAAAAAGCGCGAAAAGCGTCCCGATTTTCTTAAACCAAAGAGCTCGGACGAACAGCCGAAAATAAGCCGCAAGTGGGATACCAAAAAAGATATCTGATGTTTCACGTGAAACAATAAAACGGAGGAAAATATGTTTCAGAGAAAAAAAGTAACAAGCCTTATTATTAACGCAATAATCGTAAAAATGCTGCTTACGTACCCGAGAAATCTTGTGTTAAACAGCGGAAATGCAGCATGGATACAAGTTTTATACGACCTTTTGATAACGCTTGCAATTTTTTGGGCGATTACGTCAACGTACAAAACAAACAAAAATATAATAACTCTTGCGGAGGAAAGAGGCGGCAAAACCTTCAAAATTATAACAGGGCTTTTGCTTGTTGTAATACTTTCGGCAAATCTTATATCGGTCGTCCGGATTTTTCCCGAGACAATAAAACTTATCCTGTTACAAGACAGCAAAGTTGAACTTTTGCTTTTAATTTTTGCCGTGGTAATCATAATAGGCGCATATGCGGGAATTGAGTCTATAGCGACAATTCATTTTCTGTTTTTGCCGATTGCGGATATTATAATGATTTCTTTTCTGCTGCTACTGCTGCCGTATTACAAAGCCGATAATCTGTTTCCAATTCTCGGAAACGGTCTGAAAAGTATACTTTTCAGCGGTTTAAACTCTCTGTCGCTTTTTTCCGACATAATTTTATTAAATATACTTTTGCCGTATATAGAAAACTATAATGAATTTAAAAAAGCCGGCTACAGGGCAATTTTAATCGGCGGTATCGCGTCATTTGTCATAATGCTCGCTTATTGCAGTGTCTATCCGTACCCTGCTTCAAATGAATTTATTATGCCCGTTTACCAGCTCACACGAATGATACATTTAAGCAGCTTTTTCAGCAGGTTTGAAACCTTTTTCCAATTTGTATGGTCAATCCTTATCTTGCTTTACGCCGCTTTTTATATATGCGTAATCTGCTTTGTTTTTCAGCAGACCTTCAGTCTTGAATTTCATAAGCCGCTTATCGCGCCCGTGGTTATAATACTGTTTACCATATCGCTTATACCTGCCTCGCTTATGAAATTTATGGAGATAGAAAAAATAATAGATATGATAATTTACCCGTTCGCGTTTTTACTGCCGCTTTTATTCGGCATTACCTCACGAAAAGGAAAGGAACTGAAATAATGAAAAAAATATTTATTGTTCCCGTTATATGCTGTATACTCCTGTTGTCGGGCTGCGGTGCAGAACCGAACGATATAGCATATGTCGTGGCAATGGGCTTTGATAAGGCAGAAAATAATAATAATTAC
>CAZBXN010000078.1:0-7267 GCA_964496015.1 uncultured Lachnospiraceae bacterium
GGTAATTTCTACCGCTTTATTTCCTTTTGCCATTATATTTCACTCCTTTATTTATCAAATTAAATATTACTGAACATTGCAAGGAATACGCCCGCGGCAACCGCCGAGCCTATAACACCCGCGACATTCGGTCCCATAGCGTGCATCAACAGGAAGTTTGAAGGATTTTCCTTCTGACCGACCGTCTGCGACACACGCGCCGCCATAGGAACTGCCGATACTCCTGCCGAACCGATAAGCGGATTTACTTTACCCTTTGTAAGCCAGCACATAATATCGCCGAGGAATAAACCGCCTGCTGTTGAGAAACAGAACGCAATAAGTCCGAGTACAATAATACCTATTGTCTGACCCGACAGGAAGCTTGACGCTGTAGCTGTCGCGCCGACCGTCACGCCCAAGAATATGGTTACTATGTTCATAAGCTCGTTCTGAGCAGTTTTTGCGAGTCTGTCAACAACGCCCGATTCCTTCATCAAATTGCCGAGCATCAGACAGCCGACAAGCGATACCGCGTCGGGAATGATAAGCGCAACAACAATGGTTACGATAATCGGGAAAATGATTTTTTCCGTCTTTGAAACAGGTCTTAACTGTTCCATAACTATCATTCTGTCCTTTTTGCGCGTCATCAGCTTCATAATCGGCGGCTGAATAACGGGGATAAGCGCCATATACGAATACGCCGCAACGGCTATCGCGGGCAGTAATGCGGGGGCAAGCGATTTTGTTACGTAAATCGCCGTCGGTCCGTCCGCACCGCCTATGATACCGATTGAAGCAGCTTCCTTTATACCGAAGTTAATCGACGGTACAAGCGCGCTTAACAAAAGTGCGCCTACAAATGTAAAGAATACGCCGAACTGTGCCGCCGCGCCCAAAAGAATACTCTTCGGGTTCGCAATCAGAGGTCCGAAGTCCGTCATACAGCCGATACCTACGAATATAAGCGGCGGATAAATTCCGAGCTTAACGCCTAAGTACAGCAAGTCTAAAAGACCGCCCTCGCTCGCTATCGCGCCGACATGCAAATGCCCCGACGCGTCCATATATTTCGTTCCCGCTGTTGTGAACCAATCCGTGTGCATCATAATCGCGCTTGAGTCTTTAATCATCGGAAGATTTGACAAAAGCATACCGAACGCTATCGGTAAAAGCAGCAGCGGCTCGAATTTTTTTACTATTGCAAGATACAGTAAAACGCACGCTATTCCAAGCATTATAATTGTCTTGACAGCATCAACCGCGCCGCCTGAAACAAGCGCGTTAAAGCCTGTATTTTGCAGGAAGTTTACAAAACTTTCTAACACTTTTTTGTCACCACTTTCTGTAATTTAGTGTAAGTGATTAGTTTACGGAAACGATTACGTCGCCGCTGTTTACACTGTCGCCTGCCGATACGCTTACGCCCGCGACTGTGCCGCTTACGCCGGCGAATATTTCATTTTCCATTTTCATCGCCTCGAGAATGGCAACGAGAGTGCCTTCTTCAACTTTATCGCCCGCGTTTACCTTAACCGATACGATTGTTCCGGGCATCGGAGCAGTTACCTGTTTTGCGCCCGCAACGGGAGCGGCTTTCGGCGCTGCCGCGGGAACTGCCTTTGGCGCTGCCGCAGGAGCGGGAGCCGATACGGGAGCGGATGTCTGAACTCCGCCCACTTCTTCTACGTCTACTTCATATGATTTTCCGTTTACAGTTATATTAAACTTTCTCATTTAATTATACCTCCTAAAATCTGTTATTTATTGTTTCGGTAAGTCCCGCTTTGTTCCATGCGGGCATTTTGTTGTCCGTCCGTCTGTAGGATTTAATCCGCAGATTATATGTTGATGTGTTAAGACTTGCCGCAACCGCCGCGGTAAGCACCGCTATAAGCTCCGTTTCGTCCATATCGTCCTCTTTTTCAACCGTTTTGGCTGTTTCTGCCGCGACAGGCTCAGCCTTCTGAGCTTTCGGCTTTCTGTAAAAGATAACCTTAAACAGCATAAGTACAATCATCAATATAATCAGTACAGCAAATACTATCGAAAGACCTATAACGGTTGTTTCGCCGCCCATAGCGAGAGCCTCGCCAAGGGGCAGGTCGTGACCTGTTATTAAAGCTTCTGAATACATAATAAAATCTCCTTTCCTATATTCTTATCAAATTATACAGGAAGATTTCCATGCTTCTTTGCCGGTCTTGACTCACGCTTTGAAGCAAGCATTTCAAGAGCTGCGATAATTCTCGGTCTTGTTGAGTCAGGCTCGATTACATCATCTACATAGCCGCGTTTTGCAGCCTCGTAAGGCGATGCGAATTTATTTCTGTATTCCTGAATTTTCTCAGCTCTTGTTCCAATCGGGTCGCTGCTTTCCTTTATATCATTCTTAAAAATGATATTTGCCGCGCCCTCAGGACCCATTACGGCAATTTCAGCCGTAGGCCATGCCATAACAACGTCAGCTCCCAAGTGCTTTGAACTCATAGCGATATATGCCCCGCCATAAGCCTTTCTCGTGATTACGTTAATCTTCGGAACGGTCGCTTCGCTGTATGCATACAGCAGTTTTGCGCCATGACGGATAATACCGCCCTGTTCCTGTTCAACGCCCGGAAAATATCCGGGAACGTCTGTAAGCGTTACAAGCGGAATATTGAAGCTGTCGCAGAAGCGAATAAATCTTGCCGCTTTATCTGATGAGTTGATGTCAAGCGAACCTGCCATAACCTTCGGCTGATTTGCGACGATACCGACAACCTGTCCGTTCATTCTCGCGTAGCCTATTACAATATTTCCCGCAAAATTCTTCTGAACCTCGAAAAATTCACCGTTGTCAACAATTTCCGCAATAACTTCCTTTACGTCATAAGCCTTGTTAGCATCGTCGGGGACGATTGTCGTAAGCTTCTCCGACAGTCTGTTAATTTCATCTGTAGGAGCGATATACGGCGCTTCCTCAAGATTGTTTGACGGAAGATACGAAAGCAGCGTCTTAATCTGCTCAATGCACTCCTCGTCGCTTGCCGCAGTAAAGTGCGCCACGCCCGATTTTGAGCCGTGAACACTTGCTCCGCCCAAGTCCTCGCTGGTAACGTCCTCGCCTGTTACCGATTTAATAACGTTAGGGCCTGTTATGAACATCTGGCTTGTCTTTTCAACCATGAATATGAAGTCCGTTATTGCAGGCGAATAAACCGCACCACCCGCGCAGGGACCCATAATAACGGAAATCTGAGGAATTACGCCGCTGTTGCAGGTGTTTCTGAAGAATATTTCTCCGAAGCCCGAAAGAGCGTCTATTCCCTCCTGTATTCTCGCGCCGCCCGAATCGTTCATTCCGATAATCGGCGCACCCATCTTAGCCGCCATGTCCATTACCTTGCAGATTTTCTTTGCGTGCATTTCGCCGAGAGAGCCGCCGATTACGGTAAAGTCCTGCGCGTAGACGTATACAAGACGTCCGTCAACAGTGCCGTAGCCCGTTACAACGCCCTCGCCCGGAGCTTCAACGCAGTCCATGCCGAACTCCGCGCATCTGTGAGTTACAAACGCGTCAACCTCAACGAAGCTTCCGTCGTCAAGAAGAGCGTTAATTCTCTCTCTTGCCGTCAGCTTGCCGCTGTCATGCTGCTTTTTGATTTTCGCTTCGCCGCCGCCTTGTTCAATTTTGCTTCTGCGGTATTGAAGCTCATTCAGCTTATCAACTGTTCCCATGTTTTAACCTCCATTGTCTGTAAAATTAGAGATAAAATTTGTTCAATTTATACCTATTGTACATTATAACCTAAATCGCCAAATTTTTCAATATAAAATTCAAATGTTAGCCTTTAAAAATTGTTATAATTTTATCACTCTTTTTTGTGTAAGTCATACAAAAAAGCAAATTATTCGCTTGAACAATTTGCTTTTTAATTTACGTTTTTATTATTTTATTACTCTCAGTCTTATAACCGCGTCCATAGCGTTAAGTTTGTCAACCGTTTCCGACGGAATTGCATGGTCGGTATTGATAATCGTATATGCCACGTCGCCGCGCGATTTATTTATCATGTCGGAGATGTTTACGCTTGAAAGCGCGTCCGTAAACTTAGCGATTACGTTCGGAACATTCTTATGAATAATGGCTATTCTTCCCACGTTTGTATCGTTGGGAAGCGAGCAGTTCGGGAAGTTTACGGAATTTAAGATGTTTCCGTTTTCCAGATAATCCGCTATTTCCTCCGCCGCCATCATAGCGCAGTTATCCTCCGATTCCTCGGTTGACGCGCCAAGATGCGGAATATTTATAATTCCCTTTTGATTTACCGTTTCGCTGTCGGTAAAGTCAACGACATATTTCTTAACCTTACCGTCCGCGATAGCTTTTTTAATATCGTCGTTGTTTACAAGTCCGCCGCGCGCGAAGTTCAGTATTACAACGCCGTCCTTCATCTGCGACAGGGCTTCGGCGTTTATCGTGTTTCTCGTCGCGTCCATAAGCGGAACATGGATTGTCAGATAATCAGCCTCGGCGTAAACCTCCTCGGGCTTATTTGCCTTTTTGATATGTCTTGAAAGCTTCAAAGCGGAGTCAACAGACAAATACGGGTCGTAACCGATAACGTCCATGCCGAGCGCGTATGCCGCGTTTGCGACAAGTATACCAATTGCGCCGAGTCCGATAATTCCGAGCGTCTTGCCCTTAATTTCACAACCTGCAAAATTCGACTTACCCTTTTCCACCTGCTTGTCAACATCGTCGCCCGTGAGCGTGTTCGCCCACTCAACGCCGCCGATTACATCGCGCGACGCGAGCAGCATGCCCGCGATAACAAGCTCCTTAACGGCGTTAGCATTCGCGCCGGGAGTGTTGAATACGACAACGCCCTTTTCCGTACATTTGTCAATCGGGATATTATTTACACCCGCGCCAGCTCTTGCGACAGCCTTCAATGACTTCGGCAATTCCATGTCGTGCATTTTATAGCTTCTTAAAATAATGCCGTCCGCGTTCGCCGCCGTATCGTCTGTAATGCTGTAGTTATCGCCTAACTTATCAAGCCCGCATTTTGCAATTTTATTTAATGTAAGAATATTGAACATTTTTCTTCTCCTTTAAATTACATATTTTCCTTTTCAAACTTCTTCATAAACTCAACGAGCTTTTCTACGCCCTCAATCGGCATAGCGTTATAAATACTTGCTCTCATGCCGCCTACGGTTCTGTGACCCTTGATGTTTATAAAGCCGTTAGCCTTTGCCTCCGCAACAAATTTAGCGTCCAGTTCCTCATTGCCCGTTACAAACGGCACATTCATAAGCGACCTGTCCTCGGGAACAACCGTTCCTTTGAACATCTTCGAGCTGTCAAGGAAATCGTAAAGGATTTTTGCTTTCTTCTCATTGATTTTCTGTAATTCCTTAACTCCGCCTTTGTCTTTAATCCACTGAAGCACAAGTCCGAGCATATATATTCCGTATGTCGGAGGTGTGTTATACATTGAGCCGTTTTCCTTATGAATTGAATATTTGAACATTGTCGGCGTGCCGTCAAGCGTTTCGCCGATAAGGTCGTTTCTTACAATTACAAGCGTAACGCCCGCAGGGCCTAAGTTCTTCTGTGCGCCCGCGTACAAAATACCGAACTTTGTAACGTCGATTTCCTCCGCCATTACACATGACGAAATATCGGCTACAAGCGTCGCCTTTGTATCGGGAAGCTTCTTTTCCGTATAATGCGTTCCGTAAATTGTGTTGTTGTAGCAGATATAGCAGTAATCCGCCTCGGGGTCGAACATGCTGCTGTCCGTCTGCGGAATATACGAGAATGTCTTATCCGCCGACGACGCGACGCGGTTTACCGTAATATATCTCTCCGCTTCCGCGGCAGCTTTCTTAGCCCACTGACCTGTTATAATATAGTCGGCTTTTTTGTTCTTTGTGCCGATATTCATAGGAATAGCCGCAAACTGCGACGACGCGCCGCCCTGTAGGAACAATACGGTGTAATTATCGGGAACGTGCATAATCTCGCGAACCAAAGCTTCAGCGTTATCAATAATAGCTTTGTATTCTTTTGAACGGTGGCTCATCTCCATAACCGACTGACCTGTAGTTCCGTACTCCGTCATTTCGGCTGCCGCCTTTTCAAGAACCTCTAACGGCAGCATAGATGGACCTGCCGAAAAGTTATATACTCTGCTCATGTTTAAAACCTCCAACATTTTTAATCTATTCTCTATTATACACCCAATTTATTCCGTTAGTCAATAATATTATACTCTTTTGGTGCAATCTAAAAGTAGAAATTTAAAGGTTTTTTTCGTCATATTTTGTATAATTTTATTTCATTTCATAGTATTTTACCACTTCTTCGGCTATTGCCCACGCGATTTTCGAGCGGTATTCCTCGTCCATAAGCTTTTTCTCCTCCTCGGGATTTGACAAAAAGCCGCACTCTGCAAGAATTGACGGCATAACGGGATTTTTCATCAGAAATAACCGTTCGTCAACCGTCTGAACGCAGTTGGTTTTCGCGCCCGTGATTTTACTTATGCCGTCCTGCATGTTTTCGGCAAGCTTTTTTATCTCGCCGTGCTGCTTGTCGTAAAAAATATGCAGTCCGCTCGCCGTCGGGTCGCCGAACGCGTTCATGTGTATGCTTAAAAATAAATCCGCGCCGCTTTTTCGTATGATTTCACGGCGTTTTCTCATGTCGGACAGATATTTTTCGCGGATTGTTTTTGCGTCCTTGTCGTAAATCGCGCTGTCCGTGGAACGCGTTAAGATTACGTATATGCCGTTGCTTCGCAGGATTTCGTCAATTTTCATTGTTATGTCAAAATTTATGTCCTTTTCTATAGCTCCCGTTACGCCTACCGCCCCGCCGTCAGGCTCGCCGTGTCCCGCGTCGAGGACGATTTTTATTTCAGATTTTGAAAACGCCTCCCGCGCAGAATATTTTTTTATTCCGACCGCAGCAGCCGTAACGGCAATAGCCGCAGCAGCAAGTACGGCAATATGCTTTTTTGTTAAAATCATCTCACACCCTCCAAAAATGCTTTTTCTATATTTTTATGAGGGGAAAGGCGTAAAAATAACGTCCCAAGGGGACGTTATTTTTTGAATAATTTTAATGAACCGTTTCTGTCCGTTACCGATACTGCTTATCATGCAATAGAAATATACCGCTTCCTGTCCTTGCTTATATCCACAATGCCCAGTCACCATAATCAAATGTGCCGTGCCAATATTATTTCCAATCCTGCCCTTCATAAAACCGAAGAAGAATCCGCCGAAC
>CAZBXN010000079.1:0-7265 GCA_964496015.1 uncultured Lachnospiraceae bacterium
AAAATCTTTTGTTTTCTGTACTCTGAATACTGTTGCCATAGCTGATATGCTCCTTCCCTCAATATCGACATCAAAAAAAGACATTGAGTGTTCCCAATGCCTTATATATAAAATATTCTGTTTTACTTCGGCAAAATAAAAATTTTGTCGTTCTTTTGTTTTTTAATTGACCGCCTAATATATTTATGATATACTATCTGAGAATGTAAAGGTCGGTCTTTGGTGCAAAAGGGAAATAAAAAATACCGTAAATATGCAATTCACGATATTTTTTAAACATAAAATTATTTTATTTTAAGGTTAATACTGTTTATAGACTGCTCAAAACCCTTGTGTTTATGCGATTTTTCCATAAGTCCAATAAGGACAGTCGCACCATTGCGAGTGTTCTTACAGGACTTGAAAGGTTTTGTAAGAACACTTTTTCATATTGCTTTTATTACAAACAATAACGGCAAAACTCAAATGAGTTTTGCCGTTATTGTTTCGTCAAGCTTAAATTGTATCAGTATTTTGATTGATATTTATCAATTTTTCGAGAAGCTCAACAATTTTTTGGTTTGTGGCTTCCCTTGCAAGAACATTTTCGGGTGTAAACGTATCATAAGTTTTAAGCGACTCCTGCAACATATTGAGCTGAGTCTCTATAATGTTAATAAGTTTTGCGCCTTGCTCCTGCGCTCTAAATACTTCAAGAGTTTTTAAAATCTGAATGCGTACCTTAGCAGCGCTTTCATTGTCTGCATTATCCAACTGTTCCTGCATTTTTGTTATTTGGTTGTCAAGAATTTCATATATATTATTTGCCATTTTTGTTTCCTCCTTTTTACTCTGTGCGCAAAGGCGGATAACATCATCGTTTATCCAATGCGCACGCCCTTTCTTTACAAGTCCTTTAGCACGCTTTGGATAGGTGCTTTCTAATATATTTCCATTTTCATCAACCACAGTAATGTTTTTTGTCATGGGTGTCTCCCCTCTGCGATTTTCTGTTTTTTGTTATGGGTGCCGTCCCCTAAACTTATTGTAACACATCTTAATGCAGTTTGCAACTTTTTATTTTATATTTCTTAAATTCCTAAAATGTCTTTATGGTGTCCTATATCGATTAGCAAAATAATTACGCCGTTCTCATATTGCCATAATATCCGTATATCCATATTTACGCTCATTTCAAATACATTGTTAAGTCCCTGTACTTTTTTCGTTCTAAGCGATGGGTAAAATGGATTTTCTGCTAATATTTTTAACTTTTGTGCGACAGTTTTTTGTTCCGCTACAGACAGCTTTTTCAGGTCTTTTTCAAAGGCTTTTGTATATTTTAATTTATACATTGTCTATATCTATCCCCATATCCGCAAATAAATCTTCTACGCTGTCAAATGCGCTTTGTTTGGATAAATCCGCTTCCGACTTCTTGATTATTTTTGCTATTTTTACCATTTTATCTTTTGGGTACACCACAACGGGGCATAGGAAAATACCGCCGTCTTTTTCCATAATATCAAACTTATCGCCCTCCGAAATACCGAGCTTCTTTATAATCTCCGCCGGAATGGTTATCTGGGAGCGTCCTCTGATTTCTGCCAACATACAATCAACTCCTTCGAAATTTCTGAATTTCTGAAATTCTTATATTTGTATTATATGCTATTATCAGAAAAAAATCAAGCAAAAATCAAAAGAAAAAATTTATTATTTTTTCTTTTAGGTTAATACTGTTTATTGACTGTTCAAAACCCTTGATTTTACACAATTTATGGAAAAGTCCAATATCGCTAATCGCACCATTACGCGGCAAGTCAAAAAGCTTGCCGCATTTTTATTACATACAAAAAAATCGGAACGGAGCAAAGTCCATTCCGATTTGGCTGCGGATCCAGGATTCGAACCCGGACAGAACGAGTCAGAGTCGTTAGTGCTACCTTTACACAAATCCGCAACATTCACTGACGAGTTATATAATAGCAGAAAAATACGCATTTGTCAAGAGTTTATTTTGATTTTTTTGTATTTCGCTCCTGATTTTGGCTTTATGCGCATAAAAATCCGAAAGGGATATTCCCTTTCGGATTTTTTCAACCCTGTTTCTGCACAACGTCTGCGAAATTTTTAAGCTCCTCGAGCGAGTTCACACCCGCGCCGTGCGCCATAAGCGACTGCTGAACGTCATTTGACAGCGAATGGAAATACTTCTTCGCTTCGTCATTCGACTCTACAAGGTCGCAAATTCCGTCATATCTCATTCTTATCACCTCATATATATTATCGGTGACAAGCAGCGTAAATATTACGGAAATTTATGCAAGAGAGCGTATATCCTCGGTATTGTCCGCGAAGCAGAACGCGTCAAAACCGTTTTCCTTTAAGCGGTCAAGGAATTTTGAAAGTTTTTTCGGTTTCTCATAAATTGAAACGTCATAGCTTTCGCGAAGTTTTTCCGCCGCATTTATTGCCGAAACGGTGTCCGCGCCGTCAAAAATCAGCGCAAGCTTTTGCTTTGCGTCGGGGATTTCATAGCCCGCTTCGCTCAGCATTGCAAAAATCCTCTCGAACCCGATTGAAAATCCCACCGCGGGAATTTCTTCGCCCGTAAATTTGCCGATAAGATTATCGTATCTGCCGCCGCCCGCGATTGAGCCCCTGAACTTATCGCTTACAATCTCAAACACCGTGCCCGTATAATACCCCTGACCTCTGACAAGCGAAATATCAAACTCAATGCCGTATTTGCCCGCCGCCAGTTTCTCAACTGCCGACACAATCGCCGAAATATTCTCCGCCGCCGCAGCGTCACACACGCCCTTTACCGCGTCAAGCGTCAGCGGCTTCGCGATAATTTCAGCGAATTTTCCGACCGCGTTTTCGTCAAAGCCCTTTTCCAAAAGCTCCGATTTCACGCCGTCCGCGCCGATTTTATCGAGCTTGTCAAACGTAATGCACACGCTGTCGAGCTGATTTTCCGCAAAGCCCGCATTTAATAAAAGCGATTTCAAAATACGTCTGTCGTTGATTTTTACCTTAAAATCGGAAATTCCGATTGACAAAAGTGCCTTTGCGGTCGTGTGAATAAGCTCAATCTCCGCGCTTGCCGACTTCGAGCCGATTATGTCAATATCGCACTGCACAAATTCGCGCAGTCTGCCCTTTTGCGGACGCTCCGCGCGGTAAACCTTGTCAATCTGTATACACTTTGCGGGCATGATGAGCTTTTCTCGGTTGTTGGCGTAATATCTCGAAAGCGGCAATGTGAGGTCGTAACGCAGACCCATGTCGCATAAGCCCTTTTCGTCGCCCGCTTCAATCGCCTTTTGCAGCTTGTCCCCGCGCTTCATAATTTTAAAAATCAAATTCAGATTATCGCCGCCGTCGCTTTTGTCGAGGTTTTCTATGTCCTCGACAGCGGGAGTCATAATACGGAAAAATCCGCTTTCCGTATACGTTTCCAGAATTTTTCCCTGTAGATAATCTCTTAATCTGACCTCTTCGGGCAGATAATCGTTTGTTCCCTTTACCGTCGTAATTTTCATTTTTTACCCTCTTTTGCCATTATTAACATTAGTTCATATATTTTCTCTAATGCGTCTGTTTTTGCAAGCGGTCTAAGATTTTCGGACATATTTTTTAGCCCCGTCTTATCGCTTATCATAGCCATTATTTTATAATAAAGCGCGTCGCTTGTCAAATCCTGCTCCAAAATCACAGCCGCCGCGCCGTTTTTTTCAAATTCACGCGCGTTCTGCTCCTGATGATTGCGAACAACATTCGGCGACGGAATGAGAATTGACGGCTTGTTAAGAGCCGCGATTTCGCTCACCGTAATCGCGCCGCTGCGCGATACGACAACATCGGCAGCCGCCATGCAGTCTGCCATATTGTCTATGTACGGCACTACCTTTACACTCTCATTAAGCGTAATTCCCGCGTCATTTACCGCCTTCATTACCTTTTCGTAATTTCTGTCGCCCGTACCGAAAAGAAGTTCAATTTTATCTTCATCTATTATACGCTTCAGCATACCGATAACGGTATCGTTTATTTTATCCGCGCCTAAACTGCCGCCGAAAATAAGCACAAACGGCTTTTTTATACCGAGCCTTGCGCGCGATTTCTCGTAATCGGCGTTTAATATTTCAACTCTTACGGGATTTCCCGTTACGACGCATTTCTCCTTATTTTTTAAGTGCTTTGCCGTTTCCTCAAAGCTTAATGCGAGATAACTCACATATTTTTCCGAGCCCTTAACCGTAAGCCCCGGGTACACGTTCTGCTCATGAATAAGCGACGGCACATGCGCCTTTTTCGACGCAATGGCGACAGGTCCGCTCACATAGCCGCCCGTGCATACAATGCAGTCGGGTTTAAATTCCCTGATTATTTTTTTGCACTCATGATTTGCCTTTAGCAGCTTTTCAACCGTTTTTACATTGCTCATCAGATGCTTTCTGTCGAAGCCCTGAATGTCGATAAATTTCAAATCATAGCCCGCCTTCGGGACAAGCTTTGTTTCCATACCGCCCTTTGTTCCGATAAATAAAGCCTCAAATGTAGTATCGCGGCTTTTTGCGTAGTCCGCGATTGATATTGCGGGATTTATATGTCCCGCCGTTCCTCCGCCTGCAAAAATTACTCTCATGTTTCTTTCTCCTTTATCAATCTTTTACCTTCATGTATCTTGAAATATTAAGCAGTACGCCCATTTCCAGAAGCAGTGTTAAAATTGCCGTACCGCCGTAGCTGAAGAACGGCAGAGCGATACCCGTATTCGGTACGCTCGACGTCGCAACGGCGATATTGAGCATGGTTTGTATAGCAATCTGCGCGGCTATTCCTATCGCGGTAAGCGAGCTGAATAAATCAGGCGCGTTCATGGCAATTCTTATAATTCTTAAAATCAGCGCCGTGAACAGCAATATTACAATAATAGCCCCGACAAGTCCGAGCTCCTCGCAGACAATCGCGAAAATAAAGTCGTTGTACGGTTCGGGCAAATATGAATATTTTTGAACGCTCTGACCAAGTCCCACGCCGAAAATTCCTCCCGAGCCTATCGCGTAAAGTCCCTGCGCCACCTGATAGCCCGTGTTTTGCATATCGTCAAATGGGTGCATAAAGCTCATAATTCTGTTCCATCGGACGGGACTTAATGCGTGTACGCCGATAATTCCTATAGGCAGTATTATAAGCAAGCCTATAATAATCGGTTTAATCGGCGTTCCGCCCGCAACCATAACGGTTATCGCGATACCCGCGATTACGATTGAACCGCTCAGATGCGTTTCAAACATCATAAGCGCAATTACAATAAGCAGTATTCCCAAAAATACGCTGTTACCCTTTAAGGTTGTCAAATCATATTTTCCCCGCTCGATTAAAAGCGCAAAATACATCGCTATAACAGGCTTCATAAACTCCGAGGGCTGGATTTCGATTATAGGCGTGTTGAGCCAGCGTCTTGAACCGTTATGCGACACGCCGATACCCGGTATCAGCACGAGCAGCAGCAAAAGCGTGCAGATAAACATTACCTGCGGTATGTACGCTCTGTAGCGTCCGTAGTTAATTCTTGAAATTACCCACATTCCTGCAAGCCCTATCGCCACGCATATAAGCTGTTTTTTAAAGAAGAAATACGAGTCGTCATGGAGCTTGCTTCCCTCGGGCGCGGACGCCGATAAAAGCATGATAAGTCCCGCGCAGAGAAGCAGTATTACAAGAAAAAGAAAGGTATAGTCAATTTCGCCGGTCAATTTTGATGCCGCCGCTTTTTTCTTTCTTTCATTTTCCGCGCGGCTTTTCGCAACGCGCTTCTGTATGTTATGTCTGTATGTACCGTTTCCCGACGCTGCCATATCTTAGCCCCTGTCCTTTCAATTTATATTCAGATAAATATTATCGCTCCGAGCGATATTATACATAATACAAGCGTTACAAGCGAAAATACGCCGACAATTTTCTTTTCGCTCCAGCCGCACATTTCAAAATGATGATGAAGCGGCGACATTTTAAATAACCGCTTTCCCTCGCCGTATTTTTTCTTCGTGAATTTAAAGTACGAGGTCTGCAAAATTACCGAAAGCGTTTCCGCCAAATATATAAAACCGATAAGCACCAGATATATATGAAGCCGCGTTTCAATCGCCATAAGCACGACAGCCGCGCCCAAAAACAGCGAGCCCGTGTCGCCCATAAATACCTTGGCCGGATATTTGTTGTACATCAAAAATCCCAAAAGCGCGCCGAGCATAGCCGCCGATATATACGTAACGCCAATTTTTTCGAGAATTACCGATACTATAATGAAAAACGCCGAAACAACTATCGTAACGCTTGAAGCAAGCCCGTCAAGACCGTCCGTGAGATTTACGGCGTTTACCACGCCCACCATTATAAACATCACAAACGGAATATAAAGCCATATGGGCATTGACCACGTAAATGCTGTAAACGGAATTGCAACAGCCGTGCTCAAACCGCCCATAGCGTATGAAATTACAACATAAATAATTGTCAGCAAAAGCTGTAAAGCAAACTTCTGCAATGCCGTAAGCCCCAAATTGCGCTTTTTTACTACTTTAATATAGTCGTCTGTAAATCCGATTATTCCAAATCCGAGAGAAATTAAAAATATAAGCGCAGGTTTCGCGATATGCTCAAAATTGCCTTTAACTGCAAAAATCGCCGCGCATACTATAATTGCCGCCGCAATTCCCGCAATAAACATAACGCCGCCCATAGTCGGCGTTCCCGACTTCTTCTGATGCCACTTCGGACCCTCCTCGCGGATTTCCTGACCGAATTTCAGCTTGTGAAGCCACGGTATAAATACGGGACCAAGCAAAGCCGTAACCGCAAACGCGATTAAAAACGGCAGCGCGCCTATTTTTACAATATCCGATAAAACTTCCGTAATGTTCATCATAATTTTCTCCTTTCGTAAAATCAAAAATTGTCTTTAACCGCCTTATAAACCTCTTCAAATCTCATGCCGTGCGACGCTTTGATTAAAACCGCGTCGCCCGTTTTTATAACGTCCTTTACGTAATTGCACACGTCAAGCGTTTTCGGGAAAGCCTTTACGTCCTTCATTCCGCAGTCCTTAGCGCCCTTTGCGATATATCCCGCATTTTCGCCCGCGGTTATCAGCATATCAGCGCCGCTTTCATACACGGCTTTTCCCAAATCGTAATGCGCGCCGCGCGCATAATCTCCCATTTCAAGTATATCGCCCAAAATTGCGATTTTTCTGCCGCCCTCTGCGGTTT
>CAZBXN010000080.1:0-7027 GCA_964496015.1 uncultured Lachnospiraceae bacterium
GACTGTAAATCTGTTGTCTTCGACTTCAATGGTTCGAATCCATTCTCTCCCACCAAAAATAAAACCGAGGTTTAATACCTCGGTTTTATTTATTTTATCTCTTACATACTCTCTACCGTTTCAATGCCCAGCAGACCGAGCGCGGTTTTAATCACGCGCGTTGTTGCGTCAACAATCGCAAGACGCGCTTTTTTCGTTTCGGGGTCTACATCACTTTTCATAATCGGGTTCGTGTTATAAAACTTGTTAAACGCTTTCGTCAGATTTGTGACGTATCTGTTCACATAAAACGGCTCGTTTTTATCGGCAGCGTCAAGCACCGCGTCACCGAACGCATTAAGCTGCTTTATCAGCGAATATTCCTCGTCTGAAGTCGCCTTTGACAAGTCCGCGTCACTGTAATCAATACCCTCCGCTTTTCTCAAAATGCTCCTGCCGCGCGCGTAGCCGTACTGGCAATACGGCGCGCTCTCGCCCTCAAAATCAAGCATGGTTTCCCAGCTTAAATCAATATCCCTGTCGCGGCTGCTGTGCAAAAACGTATAAAGCACCGCGCCTATTCCGATTTTTCGCGCCGCGTCCTCTTTATCCTCGACATTCGAGTTGTTGTTCTCAATTATTTCGCGCGTTTTATCTATGGACTCGTTAAGCACGTCCTCGAGAAGCACAACGTCGCCGTGACGCGTGGAAAGATTTTTTCCGCCGAAACGGACAAGACCGAAGCCGACAAATTCGCAGTCGTCCGCCCAGTCCCAGCCCGCCTTTTTCATGACCGTGAAAAACTGGCGGAAATGCAGAGCCTGCGGATTGCCGACAACATAAATATTTTTATGAAAATTATATGTTCTGTGACGGTACAGCGCGGCTGCAATATCGCGCGTAGCGTAAATTGTCGCGCCGTTGGACTTCAAAATAATACACGGCGGCATATTCAAATCCGACAAATCCACGACCTGCGCGCCCTCGCTTTCGACAAGCAAGCCCTTATCGCGGAGAATATTCACAACCTCGTCCATTTTATCGTGATAAAACGCCTCACCGTTGTAGGAGTCGAATGTCACGCCGAGCTTATCGTACGTCTTTTTATATTCAACAAGGCTCACCTCGCGGAAATATTTCCATAACGCGGTGGTTTCCTCGTCGCCGTCCTCCAAAA
The DNA here is from genome assembly GCA_964496015.1 of uncultured Lachnospiraceae bacterium. Lineage (GTDB taxonomy): Bacteria > Bacillota > Clostridia > UBA1381 > UBA1381 > JALEPO01. Next base: position 1,157 of record CAZBXN010000080.1, read on the forward strand.
GCTTGAAATAATCGCGCGCTTCATCCTCAAGCTCTGGATTTTTTTCCGCTTCTTCGTGGAATTTTACGTAAATTTTTAAAAGCTCGTTTATCGGGTCTTTGTCAATGACTTCCTTGTTTCCCCAACGCTTGTAGGCTGAAATAAGCTTGCCGAACTGTGTTCCCCAGTCGCCCAAATGGTTAAGCGACTGCACATCATAGCCCAAATGCTTATAAATTCTCGCGAGCGAATTGCCGACCGCCGTTGAAAAAAGATGTCCGATATGAAACGGCTTCGCGATATTCGGAGAGGAATACTCGACAAGGACGGTTTTGCCGTGTCCGATGTCAGACGCGCCCCAGTTATCGCCCGCCTTGTTTATCGCGGCGATTGTATTTTTCTCAAATTCCGCGCGGTTATAGAAAAAGTTCACATAGCCGCCGACCGCCTCGACCTTCCCGAGAGCCGCGTCGTCCGCGAATTTCTCCGCAAGCTCTTTTGCGATTATCGGCGGAGCTTTATGCAGCACTCTCGCGAGCGGAAAGCACGGGAACGCCAAATCGCCCATTTTTTCCTCGGGCGGTATCTCAACGGCGTTTTCGATTACCGCCTTTTCCAAGTCCGTAAGCTCCGCAAGCCTGTTTGTTACATACGCTTTATAGTCCATTGTTTTTCTCCTCATTCATTTTTATTTTTTCGTATTCTTTTAAAAATCTTGAAAATTTACCCTTCGTTTTTTCATTGAATTCAACCCCGAGCTCCGCAAGCTGTTTTATAAGCTTAGGGTTTACTTCATATGTATATTCAACCTCAATTTCATAATCGGTAATACCGAAATACCGCGTCCTGTCAAGACAAATCTCGGTGTTGCCGTCCCACATAAGACTGCTGCGAAGCGTCGCCGCGCTGCCCATTAAAAACAGCCCGCCGCAGTCAAACCCTGTCGCCTCATATGCGGTTTTTGCGTCAATTATTTCGGGGACGCCCTGAATATCGCGTTCCGTTTCCTCGCAGATTTGCAGCGCGCTGTCGGAATTTTTATGATTTTTTATCTGCAATTTCGCCGCGCCGTCTTTTGTTCTTACACGGACGGTAATATGATTTTTCCGCAAAAGCCCGTTTTTGTCGCTGTAATAATAATTTACCTGCTCATATTCGCTGTTCCACGAAAACGCGGCGTGTATTTTTTCATAAACGTCCTTTGTTATTATGCGCTTTAATTCCGTTTCAAGCATGACCGTCCTCCTTGGGACGCTGAACAATTACAGTCGTTTCTATTCTTGTCGTCCCTTTCGGAATAATATGCTTTACTGCAGGAATTACCGTCTTTTTATACAATACGTTTGTATTCGGCGACGCGGAAATAATAACGCCCTCGCCGCCTATTACGGTACAGGAGGAAAATGTATTTTTCGCCGTCGCGCCGCTTACCTCCGTCATAGTTTCGCATTTGTCGCAGTCGGAGGACGCAACGGAAAAACCGCAGTCGTATGCCGCGCACATATACTCGGATTGTATTGTGTGTATTCTGTTATGTCCGCAGCTTGTCGGAATAATCTCCGTCTTAACGTCAATACCCGTAAGCGGCGACCATTCGATTGTAATTCTGTCCTCTTCAACTTCATATGATTTTGTACGCCGTCTTTGGAGAGCCATATCGTCAACGACAAAACAAAGTGAACTGTCGGGCGCGGCTTCCTCAACGGAAACGCCGCTTCTTGCGACGCTGAACCCGAACCGCGTGGAATACGCGAATTTCAGATACTTCGGTATAATCTGACCGCACGCAAAATTTTTATGCGTTCCCGCGACATACGCCGTTACATCGCCGTCCCTGCGCGATATAATCATATCGGCGTTATAGATTGGGTAAATAGCGTCAAGCTTCGGTAGCGGTTCCGCGTCAGCCGACCAAAAATCGTCGTTATCGTCAAGAGCGAGTATCGCAAACGCCTTTAGTCCCCAGTACGGCGAACCGGGCGCGTTATAATGCTCTGCCATAAGCAAATTCGGGTATTTGTAGCCGACGCTCAAAATCCCCGCGTTGTCAAGCATTTCACTGCCGAGCCAAATTTTTAAATTACGCTCAATTATGCCCTTCATTACGCCGACGGAAAACGGATAAACACCCGTAAGAACGCATGCGCTCCAAAAAGAAACCTGCGCGAAACGGTATGTAAGCGACCGTCCATATGGCAAAGCCTCGCCGTTTTCGGCAAACCAGTATATAAAATCCTTTCCGAAAATCTCGGCACGCTGTCTGAATTTTTTCGCGTATTCGGGATAGTCTTTTTCTTCAAATTTGGCAAAAATCAAACTGTAAAAATGAATTGCGAACGCAATATAATAGTCCTTTTGCCCCTCAATGCCGTCCTTATACCAGCCGTCGCCGAGGTAAAAATCATCAATTCTTGCAAGGTCGGCTAAAATACGCGCCTTGCTGTAATCTCTTCCACATTCTTTCAGCGCGGTATTTACCATAATTCTGAAAAATATCCAGTTGCTGTCGCATACCTCATGGTCGTTTATCTGCATGAGCCACGCGCATAAATTGTCCTTCGCCGTATCTGAAAGCGGCTGCCAGATTTTTTCGGGACACATCAGCATAGCGTATGCAATCGCCGCCATTTCAACAAATCTTTGGTCGCGTTCCCCGCAAATTCCCCAGTATTCGGGACATGAGGGATTTACGCCGTTTGCAAGTCCCGTTTTGTAAATTTCTTCAAATTCTTTATCCTGTCCGCCGCCTGCCCAGAACGGTACAAGTCCCCATAACGGTCTTGCAAATGTTTCGCAGTCAATTGACGCGTTGTTATACCATGCGGCGTGACCGCTTAAATTGATTTTCGCTTTGTATTCACTGTACCGCGGTTTTAACGGTTCTGTCAGCTTTAAAAGCATGTTTTGATATTCCTGTTTGTTCATTGCCATACCCTCTCACAAACAAATTTACATATTTTATATTCCCCAAAATCCTCTGTTTTTTCAAGCTTCCAGTCCCCGCACTCGCTGAGATTTACCATAAAAGTATCCGCGTCCGCCTCTTTCGGGATTTTCGTCACATACGCCGCGCGGCAATACGGCAAAAGCAGTCTGTAAATTTCGCCGCCGCCGATTACGAACGCGTCGGGATAAGCTTTTGTTTTTTCCAATACCTCGTCAACGGAATGACATACGATTACCCCGTCGCGCTTAAAGGCTTTGTCGCGCGTTAAAACTATATTTACGCGGTTTTTCAGCGGCTGTCCGTCAGGGAGGGAATTAAGCGTTTTCCTGCCCATTATTACGGCTTTACCCGTTGTTTTTTCCTTAAAAAACTCCATGTCGCCTTTTATATGAAAAAGCAGTTTGTTATTTTTTCCTATTCCCCAGTTTTTGTCAACCGATACAATTAAGTTCATTGTCAAGCCTCGTCGGGAAATAACAAATCCTGCGCGTAAGGCAATGTTCTCGCCCAATTTATAAAAGCGTCCGACCATTCGGTGAGCTTATGAAAGCGGCGCTGACCTTTAGAGCACATTCCGAGCAGGTTTTCATAATTCATCGTAACCGTCCGCGTCTGCTGCCATGACGACGGCAGCCAGCGGATAAGCTCTTTCCAATATTCCTTATCCTTTGTTTCGAGATATTTCAGGCGCATTTCCTCTAAAAATTCAATATGCTTATCTATCATATCGCCAAGCTTTTTGCCGTTATAGTCAAGCTCCGCGTTATAGTCGTCTATTTCAAAACAGTCAATCGTAATCGGCGTTGACGCGAGCTTGTGCATTGTGGACGTGCTGTTCGCGACCGTGCCGACCTTATATGTGTCAAATTCCTTCCACCAGTAAAGAGGCGCGGTGATGTCCACGGACACAAAAATCTGACGCATAAACTTACGGTGTTCCGCGCCCGACGCAATCAGACGCTTTGCAAGATTTAAGTCGTTTTCTCCGATTTCGACTTTTCCGTTTTCCTCAACCGTGTCGTTCTTTTTCCATGACTCCAACGGATTTCTCATGCCGCGGAGCGCGCTTTTAAAGCCAAAGGTTTCGGTATTTTCAAATTTCATCAGACCTTACCCTCCTTCTTAAGTTCAAGATATTCGTCATATGTGCATAACCTGTCCGTAATCGTGCCGTCCGCCTTAATTTCAATAATTCGGTTTGCGATAGTGTTCATAAATTCGTGGTCGTGCGACACAAAAATCACATTGCCCTTAAACGCTTTAAGACCGTTGTTGACAGCCGTAATACTTTCCAAATCAAGATGGTTTGTCGGCTGGTCGAGCAGCAGCACATTTGAGCCGTAGAGCATCATACGCGACAGCATACAGCGCACTTTTTCGCCGCCCGAAAGCACCTTTACGGGCTTAAAAACATCGTCGCCCGAAAACAACATTCTGCCTAAAAATCCGCGTATATACGACTCGTTCTGCGTTTCAAAGCCCTCCGCGCTGTATTGCCTTAACCAGTCGATTAAATTCAAATCGCAGCCGTCAAAAAATGCGGAATTGTCTTTCGGGAAATAACTGCGCGAGGTACTGACGCCCCATTTTACCGTTCCGCTGTCGGGTGTTTCCTCTTCCGCTAAAATCTGCATTAAAGCCGTTACGGCAATTTCGTTTTCGCCGATAATCGCGATTTTGTCGTCGTGGTTCATTGTAAACGAGATATTATTAAGAAGCGTTTCGCCGTTTAATGATTTTGAAACACCGTCAACCGTCAGCAAATCACGTCCCGCCTCTCTGTCCATATCAAATCCGACAAACGGATAACGACGCGACGATGCGGGCATTTCCTCAACGGTTAATTTGTCAAGCATTTTTTTACGGCTTGTCGCCTGTTTTGATTTTGACTTGTTCGCCGAGAAACGCTGAATAAATGTCTGTAATTCCTTGATTTTTTCCTCGGCTTTTTTGTTCTGCTGCTTAATCATGCGTTCAATTAGCTGACTTGACTCGTACCAGAACTCATAGTTGCCGACATACATTTTAATCTTTGTGTAGTCAATATCGACTATATGCGTACAGACCACGTTCAAAAAATATCTGTCATGCGACACGACAATGACCGTGCCCTCATAGTCGAGAAGAAAATCCTCCAGCCATTCAACCGCCTGTATGTCAAGGTGGTTTGTCGGCTCGTCAAGCAATATAATATCGGGGTTTCCGAAAAGCGCCTGAGCGAGCAGTATTTTGACCTTTTCGTTGCCGCCCAAATCCGACATCTGCGCATATAGCAGGCTTTCGTCAAGCCCAAGCCCCTGAATAAGCTTTGACGCGTTCGAGTCTGCCTCCCAGCCGTCCATTTCGGCAAACTCCGCCTCTAATTCAGCCGCTTTTATGCCGTCCTCGTCGGAAAAATCCTCTTTTTCATAAAGCGCGTCTTTTTCTTTCATTATGTCATAAAGCTTTTTGTTGCCCATAATAATCGTATCGAGCACACTGTAGCCGTCAAACGCAAAGTGGTCTTGCTTTAAAACGGACATTCTACAGTTCGGGTCAATCGAAACCTCGCCCGTCGTTGACTCCAAATCGCCCGACAGCACGCGCAGAAATGTCGATTTTCCCGCGCCGTTCGCGCCGATAACGCCATAGCAGTTGCCGGGCGTGAATTTCAGATTTACGTCCTTAAATAAACTTTGCCCGTCAAAATTGACGCTTAAATTTGTTACTGTAATCATTTTTAAATTCCTTTCGGTTTTACAATGGTAATATTATACTATAATTATGGGGTAAATTCAAGCAATAAGTTCATTTTTTCGGAAAAAGACGGATAATTTATCAGCGCGGATATAAAAAATTGTAAAATAGTCTTGCAATATTTAAAAATTTAGTGTATAATATTTATCGTGCTACGGGGATATGGCTCAGTTGGGAGAGCGGTTGCTTCGCATGTAACAGGTCAGGGG
>CAZBXN010000081.1:0-2393 GCA_964496015.1 uncultured Lachnospiraceae bacterium
GCTTCTTTTTTCTTTCTCAGTCCTCTGAAAAAGTCCGTTAAGACCTCCGCGCACTCGCTCTCTAAAATTCCGCCGAGGACGTTTACGTTGTGATTAAAAAGCCCCTGCTCGAACAGGTTGATTTTTGAGCCTGCCGAGCCTGACTTTTCGTCATACGCGCCAAAATATAAATTCTCAATTCGTGAATTTATAATCGCGCCCGCGCACATGGGACACGGTTCAAGCGTAACGTACATATCACATTCGGGCAGCCGCCAGCCGCCGAGCTTTTTGCACGCCTTGTCAATCGCGATTATTTCCGCGTGAAGCAGCGCGTTCTTTTTCGTTTCTCTTTTATTATAGCCTCGCGCTATAATCCTGCCGTCGTGGACTATTACCGCGCCGACGGGCGTTTCGCCTATCGACGCGGCTTTTTTCGCCAGCCGCAGCGCTTTTTTCATATATTTTTCGTTCATTTATTCTCTTCCCTTGGTTTATTTATTCACTGCGGCATTGCCCGATTTCAGAATTTCAGCTTTTTCCTCAACGGATGCCGTATCGGTAAATTCCTCGTCGCCGATAAATATATATCCGACAGGGTTCCAATACACCTTTTTACCGATAGCTTCCGCCATTGCGCGCAGCGGTATCATGGTTCTGCCGTTATAGCTCTTTGCGGCTACATCAAGCGTTTTCTTTGCGCCGTTTACGGTGTATTCCGCGCTGTCAAGCGTCATTTCGATATTATATCCGTTACCCGAAAGCGTTACTTTTCTCGTATCATTGTCAAATCCGACCTCCATACCAAAGCTTTCGGAGATAAAGCGTACAGGCACAAGCGTTCTGTCGCCCTCCGCAACAAACGGAACAACCTTGTCGTCCTTTTCGTCAACCTTCGTGAGTTTTTTGCCGATATACGCGTACGGACTGTTTATCAAAAGCTCCACGCTTGCCGCCGTTTCTCCGCCGCCGATTTTATATGTTCCGTGACTGCCCGTCAAATCGGGATTTGTCACCTTCTGACCGTCCTTTACGACATAGCCCTCAAAAATAGGAACTTCAGTCGTTTCCGCGCCGAGATAATAACTTACATTCGGCGGTTGGTTATAGTGGTTGTTCTGAACCGCAATACACGAACGGTAATAATAGTCGTGCATTAAAGTCGGGATTTTGTAGTCTGTCGGAATAGCCGTAGAATAAATTCTAAGCTCTTTTTCGTCTGCTGTTTTCCACACGATTTCCTCGCGCCAGTCGCCGAACAAGTCTGCCGACAATACGGGAACAGCCTTTGTTCCGCCGTTTGACGCGCAGCCCTCCGCGTCAAATATGACGTCCACGCGCTTGTCGTCCCAATTCCACTCCGAAACGCGCGTGCCGTCAAGGAACTCGCTCAGTAAATCGCCGTCCCAATAAACCTTGAAATTCATCGGAAGCGTTCCGAGAGCGTCATTGCCCTCATCGTCCTTTTCAATGCTTCCGTCGAAAGTTCTGTAGTATTTGAAATTATTAAAGCCGTCTATGGTTTTACTGCCCTCTTCTATGGGCTTGCCCGTACCGTTTACTATCGGCTCGCCGCTTACATTCATCGGTATCGTTCCCGTTGAACCCCATACTTCCCAGCCTCTGTGCGTCGGGTCAATATCAGCCGCGCGGCTTCTGCCCGTGTCCTTATTTTTGCCGTAGCCGAATTTAACCTGACCCGTGCGAGCATCATGAAGCTCGATATTTGCAGGCAGATTTTTCGTTTCATGGCACGCCCATACAAGATAACCGTTGTAATCGGGGTCCATATACGCAACGTCGAACGCGTCGCCGTGCAGAAGCTTCTGCTCTGCGCCGTCCTCGCCCGAAGCCTTTACCGCGTACATTTCGCTTCCGTCATGGTCGATTGCGGCAGGACCTGACAATATTTCATCCTTGCCGTCATAGTCCACGTCCGCCACGCATAAATTGTGGTTCCACGCGCCCCAGATATTATTTACGTCCTCTTTATTCTCGGTATTATGTACCCAGTCGTTTACAAGCTTGCCGTCCGCAACATGCCAAGCCGCCGCGCGGACATTGTCCCATGCACCGCGCACCATAACCACGCTCGGAGTCACGCCGTCAAGATACGCCAACCCGAACAAATAGTGGCTCGCGCGCTTTGTAAGGCGGCTTGTATCCGTATATTTATACGACCAATCCGAAAGCGGGTCGCGCTTCGGCAAAAGCTCCGTTCTCATGGTTTCTTCACCCGTCATGCCGTCAAATACCGACAGATACTCATTGCCCTCGGCAAAATACTGTCTGTCCTTTTGCTTTTGCAGGCTCTGCGTATAGTCCGCGTCCGCAATGCCGATTTTATTGCCCTTGCCGTCCGTCATGCCGTCATACGAGCGCATAACAACCTCGGCTCTGCCGTCGCCGTCCAT
>CAZBXN010000081.1:2493-6952 GCA_964496015.1 uncultured Lachnospiraceae bacterium
TCGTCGATTATGTAGCCCTCGCGCTCCTTTACGGGAATGGATATGTAGTTTTTATCCCACGCTTTCGTTGTTACCTTTTCATCTGTTTCCTTTCCGTTTTCCAGCGCAACAAGCGTGTATTTCGCTCCCTCGGGCGCAGTTGCGTCAGCGTAGCTCGATGTGTTTATAGGCTCGCTGTTGAGCTTTTCTCCGTTTCTGTAGAGATTGTAGCTCTTATCCTGACTGTCCGTACCGAGAAATCTCCAGCTTACAAAGTTGCCAATATCGCTTCTGACCGCAACAAGTCCGCGCGACAGATTTTCCATCTGACGCTCAACTTTAGGTCTTGCTTCATAAAGCTTTTCCGTTTCGGCTCTGTCCGCCTCGTTCCAGTCGTCCTCATAATAACCCACACTGAAACCGTCCGCGCCGTCCGACGGCGTGAACTTCGCCGCAAATGCGGACGCGCTGCCGCACGATACGGCAATCGCCGCCGTAAGCGCAACAAGTTTTTTTATTTTCATTTTGTCCTCTCTCCTTTACAAAATATTCTATTACAGTAAGTATATCATATCTGTAACAAAAATGAAATATAAAATCATTTTATTTTTTATCATATATCCGACTTTTGATATTAAAAAAACAGAGGATTTTAAATCCTCTGTTTTCATATTATATCCGTGAATTATTCTTCAACAATTACGCATCTGTTATTTCCGTCCCAATCGACCTTTGCGCCGAGAATTTCTCCGATTGCGCGGATAGGCAGGAAGGTTCTGTCGCTCTTTATCTGCACGGGCGAGTCAATCTCGCGGTCTGCGCCGTTTACCTTTATAATCTTGCTGCCGATTGTCATGCGGATTTCCGTATTGCCGCGCGTTACCGTCGCGGTTTTTGTGCTTTGCTCCCATTTCACGTCGCAGCCGAGATTTTCCGATATAATTCTTACGGGCACATAAGTTCTTCCGTTCTCTATAAACGGCTGAACATCGGCTTCGGCATAATTGCCGTTTATTTTAATTTTAATCGGGTTCGGGCTTGTATAAATCGTGTACTTATTTTCCGTGATTGTCTGACCGTTGCTTTCGACAACCGCTTTAAGCTCATGCGCGCCCTCCGATAAGCCGCCGATTTTAAGCGTACATTTATACGGTACGGTCTGACTGCTGTCCGTCCACTTGCCGTCGATATAATAATGTACCTTCGGCTGACTGTCCCCGAAAACATGCGGGTACGCGTAAACCGTCATTTTATCGCCCGTCACGGACGTTTCGTAAACCGATTTATACGTCTGCTGCGGCTTGCTGCCGTATTTGTCATGTATAAAATGCGGAAGCTTTATAACCTCTCTGTATTTTGACAAAAGCGCGGAATTGCCCGAGAGGTTATACTTAAACCTATCGTTGCCCATATCCTTGTTAAAGTACGCGATAAGCTTGACCTGCGGATATACCATAGGAATAAAATTATACATTCTGTTAAGCTCGTTTACAGCCCAGTCCGAGTGTTCCTCGTTGACTTCGCCGTTTGTGCGGTAAGCCGTACCGCATTCCGCAAGCATTATCGGCTTTCTGTCGCCGTAAGTGTCAACAAAATGCTTTATAAGCAATACGGGGTCGGCGCTGTCGCCGCTCTTAAAGCATATTTCATTGTATTTTTTGTCTTCCGGCCAGCGCTTTGCCTCAAAATACTTGACGCAGTACGCGGAAATTCCCACCCAGTCAACATATTCGTCCCCGGGGTATAAGTCGTCAACATTTACGTTCCAGCCCGACGTATGGCTCATGCTCCAGACAGTCGCCACGTTGCTCAAATTATGATGAGCCTCGTCCGCGATTTTGCGGAAAGCTTTCTTGTATTTCTCGCTGTCGGGACTTGCCGACCATACGTTAGCCTCCGCGCCAATTCTCAGATACACGGGAACGTCGGGGTATTTTTTAAGGAAGCTTATAACGCCCGACACGGAGCTGTCGTTTATAATTTCATCAAGCTGATTGCCCTCGCGCGGGAAATTCAGCGCAAGCTCAAGCGCCTTGCCGCTGCTCTTCGCCTTTTCCATAATCAAATTGTCCCAGTCGTTAAAGCTGTCGCCGTATTCATGGTACAGCAAAAGCATTGATTCGCCGTCCTCCGTCTGGGAGTCGCTCGTCTGTCCGACAAGCGTTCCGTATTCGGGCTCATTTTTCGCGCCGTAATATTTTACGGGCGAAGCGGAGTCCGTGAATACCTTTACCGCAGGAGTGAACTGCAAAATCTTTGCGTTTGCGATTTTAACGCCGTCGTCCCAGCCGCGGCTTTTGCCGTATGGCAGATATTCCTGAAAGCATTTTGCCGCTTTGTCATAGCGTCCTAATTTCTCATATGCGTTTCCGAGCTCATAAAGGCGCGAACCCATAACATTCTCCGTCTGCTCATTGCGCGGCTCATTGCGGATAATCGACAATACCTGCTCGCCGTATGTTATGATGTCCTGCGTGTTCTTCGCGTCCACTGCCGACTCATATGCGCCGTTTGGCGACCAGAACGAATGAGGGAACTCATAAGCGCTTGCAGTTGCCGTAAACATCATTGATGCCGCTATAATAAATGCGGCGGTTTTTTTCATTTTGTTCATTTTCATCTTCCTTTGCCTGATTATTTGTTTTTATTATACCACATCTATATAGAAAAATAAAGCATTTTTTTATAAACCCGCAAATATAGCGCGCCCCTTGTTTTTTCGTCAATTTTCACTTCGCCCCTCAACCGAACATTTTTACTTTAAATTTCATAGTATATAGAACAAAAGCAAAGAAAAGAAAGAGGGATAATTATGTTTGAAACTGTTTCGGTTATCGGCGGCGATTTGCGTCAGCTTACGCTTGCAAGGCTTCTTTTAAAAGAGGGTTATCATCTGTATCTGTACGGATTTGACAAGGATATTATGTCCGATATTCCCGCGTCGGGCTTTGATAAAAACACGGCGCTCAATTCCGATATTGTAATTCTGCCCGTGCCTGTCACATTTGACGGTATTTACATAAATTCCCCGTATGCGGAAAGCCCGATTTCCATTGAGGAATTTTTAAACGAAATAAATCCGTCATCAATCGTGTTCGGCGGTCAGATTAAGCCCGAATTGGCTGCGCGGCTTAATGAAAAAGGCGTGGCGTACCGTGATTATTTAAAGCGTGAGGAACTTGCGGTAAGGAACGCCGTACCGACCGCAGAGGGCGCGATTGAAATTGCAATCGCCGAAACGCCCATAACGCTCCACGGCAGCAAATGCCTTGTTTTGGGTTACGGAAGAATTGGCAAAATACTTTCAAAAATGCTGTTTGGCTTAGGCGCGCAGACCTTTGTCGAGGCGAGAAAATACGCCGACCTTGCCATGATTGAGGGGCATGGATATGAACCGCTGTCGCTTAATGAGCTCAAGAGCAGAATAGGTGAATTTGACATTATTTTTAATACGGTTCCCGCAATGATTTTGGACGACAGCCTGCTCCGCCTTATAAAAAAGGACGCTCTCGTTATCGACCTCGCGTCAAAACCGGGCGGCGTCGATATGAAAAGCGCAAAGGATATAGGCGTGAAAGTTATCTGGGCGCTGTCATTACCGGGAAAAATTGCGCCCGTCACATCGGGGGCGATTATAAAAGACACAATTATGAATATTCTGAATGAATTGGAGGTGTAAAATTTGGACTTTCATAATAAAACCATTGGATTTGCAATGTGCGGCTCCTTCTGCACATTCAAAAAAGCCATAGAAGAACTGAAAAATCTGTGCGATACGGGCGCGAATGTAATTCCGATTATGAGCGAAATATCATATAATACCGACACGCGTTTCGGGAAAGCGGAGGATTTCCGCCGTCAGGTTAAAGAAATAACGGGTAATCCGATAATAAAAGATGTGCGCGACGCCGAGCCTATCGGTCCGAAGGGACTGCTTGATTTGCTTGTCGTTCTGCCGTGTACGGGAAATTCGCTCGCAAAAATCGCGGGAGGAATTGCCGACAGCTCGGTGACAATGGCAGTAAAAGCGCATCTGAGAAATCAGCGTCCCGTACTTATCGCCGTTTCCACAAACGACGGGCTCGGTACTGCCGCAAAAAATATCGGCGCGCTGTTAAACAATAAATATCTGTACTTTGTGCCGTTTCGTCAGGATGATTACATAAAGAAACCAAATTCGCTCGTTGCGGATTTTCCGAAGCTTATCGACGCTGTTGACGCCGCGTTCAGGGGCGAACAATTACAGCCGCTCTTAGGCTGATTATATAGATTCCCAATGAAAAAAAGACTGCCGCGGCAGTCTTTTTAATTTGCGGTGTTTTCTCAATTACCATATTTTCACCCTGTCCGCAGGCGGAACATACATTCCGTCATTTTCGTCTATATTAAAACAATCCCCCCTCTTAAACAAACGAATATAAACAATAATTTAAATTAAAAAAGTTGATTATCACCGAAAATATGGTATAATGTAGATACC
>CAZBXN010000082.1:0-4888 GCA_964496015.1 uncultured Lachnospiraceae bacterium
CAAGCGATATAACAAAGGGTATATTCACGGCAGGAACAGCCTTTAACTTTGACGGTACATACCGTCACGGCACGGTTATGCCGATTACAAGGGCTGAATATGACGCGCTTACAAGCGAACAATGGTAAACACCAAAAAGAAACAGCTGCATAGCAACTGTTTCTTTTTTTGTTCAAAATAAAAACCCCGAAATAACCGTTTAAAAAGCCGCATTTCTACCTGCCAAAGCAGGTGGGTCGTAACCCGGCTGTTTTATATGTCCACTGGCAGTTCCGAAGAAAAGGAGGCGTATATGCCGCAGCCGGAGATAATGTCCCTTATAAGATGTGTTGGTAAAAAATAGGCTTTATCACGCGAAATCTCAGGGTAGTTTATTAAGTTGTCTGTGTAATTATCATACCACAAAGAAATGAAAATTACAATAGGAAAAATTTTCTTTTTGAGTTAAAATTTTTTTACAAATTTATTACTCCTGATTTTCCTCATCACGGCGGAGAAATTCGTTAAATGCCGCTTCAAGCTGTTTCTCGTCGTCAACCATTACAAGCTCCGCTTCCTCGGATTCAATGTCGCCCTCAACCTGCATTAAAAGCACCTCGTCCGTTTCCTGTCCCTCTGGCATAACCTCCAAAAGCGCAAAATATGTCACGCCCTCAAATTCAAAAACGTCAATCGTTTCAAATTCAATCTCGCAGCCGTGCTCGTCTTCCAAAATAATAATATTGTTTTCCATAGCTTTTCCTTTCTTAAATAAGTTATTTGTTAATTTTATTGTAATATAAATTACACCAAATGTCAATCACATTTTTGAGTTTAGATACCCTTCCAAAATCAGACACGCCGCGACAGTGTCAACAACATTTTTCCGCTTTTTGCCGCGCGTGTTTGTTTCGTTTAAGAAACGCGACGCTCCGACGGTTGTCAGACGTTCGTCAAGATATATTATCTCGCCGCCGTATATAGTTTTAAGATTATCCGTAAATTTATACGTCGCGTCACCGCGGAAACCGACAGTGCCGTCCATGTTTTTCGGCAGTCCCACAACTATTTTTTCGGGCTTATATTCCTCTATGATTTTACCAAGCTCAGATAAAAGCTGTTTTTTGCCTGTGTTCTTGATTGTGCCGACGCCCTGTGCCGTCAGCCCCAATAAGTCGCTTACCGCAACGCCGACGCGCGCGTCGCCGTAGTCTATTCCCAAAATTCTCATCACACATTCTCCCTTGTCAGCGATTTTATCCATTTATTCCGATTTATGCGAATGACGCAAATCACACTTTTGAGCGGCTCGTCAATTTTCATGAGCAGCAGCACAGCGACAACGGGCAGCTTTAAGAACATTCCGATAAGCGCAAGCGGCAGCGCGATAAGCCAAAGCGTAACCATTTCCGTTATGAGGCAGAAGCGCGTATCGCCGCCGCCGCGTAAAATACCGACTATCGTAATCGACGAAATTGATACGAAAAACGCTAAAAATGCGACTGCAATCATGAGTTGGTCGGCAAGCGCCTTTGTTTCCGCCGAAACGGTATAGAAATTTATAACGAAATTTTTCAAAATCAGTATCAGCACGCATGCCGCCGCGCCTACGATATACGCTAAAATTTTAAGCGTTATCGCTTCCTCGTAGGTGCGCTTGAAATTCTTTTCTCCGACCGATTTGCCGATTATAACCGCGGCGGCGTTGGCTATGCCGAAGATTACGACGGTCGATAGCTGCTGTGTCATGGATGCGATTGAGTTCGCCGCGACGGGGTCGCCGGAGGCGTAGTCGATATGACCGAGAATTGCCGCCTGAATACTTACACCGAGCGACCATACCGTTTCGTTTATAAACACGGGCGTGCCGTATTTTAATAAATCCTTCGCAAAGGTCTTGTTGAACAGGAACAAATCCTTCGGACGGAAACACAGTCTTTTATCAATGAAGAATATGTATGTAAACGTAATGATAAATTCAAGCGTTCTTGCCGTGAGCGTTGCGATTGCCGCGCCGCGTATTCCCATTGCGGGCGCGCCGAGATTTCCGAAAATCAACACCCAGTTGAGGAATACGTTAGTCACAAACGACGACAGGTTTACGACTACCGAGATTTTTACGAGCTCCACGCTGCGTATCATACAAATCATTGTACCCGAAAGTCCGAACAGGACGTACGCCCAGCCGATTATTTTGAGATAGTCCGTTCCCGCGGCTATAATTTCGGGGTTGTTTGAATATATAGCCATGATTTTTTCGGGAATAATCAGAACAAGCGCCGCGGCGATTACCGAAAATGCGAACGCGACCTTTAAAATTATCGAAAAAATCGTGCGGATTGATTTCGTGTCCCGCTTTCCCCAATACTGCGACGCGAGTACCGTAGCCGCGCCTGATAAGCCGAATGTAATCATCGACAAAATAAAAAAGGGCTGGTTCGCGAGCGATGAACCCGAAAGAAATACACCCGTGTTGTCGGCGCGTCCGAGCATTATCGTGTCCATAAGACTTGTCATCATGCTTATTAAATTTTGAATTGCGATAGGAATGGTTATCGCAATGACATTTTTGTAAAACGATTTGCTTTTTATCATGTTGTCAGTCCCTCCTCTGCGCAAACAGTGTATTTATTATCATATATACATTGCCTTGAAATGTCAAGTGTTTTTTTGAAAAATGTTGACTATGGGTAAAAAAGTGAGTATAATATATTAAAGCGGAGTTTTAAAAGGCGGGAGGCGCGGAAATGAAAAAGCTGCTGTTTGTATTTAACCCTCATTCGGGGAGAGCGCAGATAAAGAACAATCTGCTTGAAATAACCGACATTTTTACAAAGGCGGGATATGATGCGACTGTTTATCCGACGCAGGAGCCGGGCGACTGCATGAAAAAAGTCGCAGCCGATGCGGGCGAATACGATCGCGTGGTTGTATCGGGCGGCGACGGAACGCTTAACGAAGCAGTCGGCGGAATTTTGCAAAACGGTTCGGGCACGCCTCTTGGATATATCCCGACGGGAACGGTGAACGACTTTTCCGCGAATTTGAAAATCACGAAGGATATGCAAGCGGCGGCGCAGATTGCGGTGTCGGGCGATATTTTTGAATGTGATATTTGCCGCTTTAACGACAGAACGTACAATTACGTCGCGGCGTTCGGCGCGTTTACGGAGGTTTCGTATGAAACTCCGCAGGAAACGAAAAATATTTTCGGACAGGTGGCGTATTTTGTCGAGGGAATAAAAAAGCTTTCGAGTATACAGAAGTATCATGCGAAAGTCCGCTATGACGGGCTTGAAATTGAGGACGATTTTATGCTCGGCATGGTCTTAAATTCAAAATCCGTAGCGGGCTTTGAGTTGAAAAACGAGAGCGCCGCGTTTAACACAATCGAGCTTGACGACGGCTTATTCGAGGGTATTTTCGTCAGAATGCCTGCAAATTTGATTGAGTTTCAGATGACGGTTTCGGATTTTCTTCGGGATAATTTAGAGGGTGACAGATACGTGACCTTTAAGACAGACCATATCGAAATCGAATTTGACGAGCCTGTCAAATGGTCGCTTGACGGCGAGTTCGGCGGCAAAACCAAAAATGCGCAGATTGATATACTGCCCAAAGCAGTAAAATTTATAGTGAATAAGGAGAATGACAGTGAATAATATAGTAAACGTTATAATAACCGCGCTTGAGGCGCGCCATGTTTCGCCGCAGATAATAACGGTTTTAATTTCCATGATACCGCTTTTGGAGCTGCGGGGAAGTATAATTGTGGCGGGAAGTGTTTTACAGCTGCCGCTTATTGAAACTTACATAGCGGCGGTAATCGGCAATATGCTGCCTATACCGTTTATTCTGCTTTTTATAAAGAAAATTTTCGCGTGGATGAAAAAAGTCAGCTTTTTGAAAAAATTCCCCGAATGGCTTGAGAGCAAGACAATGAAAAAGTCGGGACAGATTGAAAAATACGGCTATTTGGGACTGTTTCTGTTTGTCGCAATCCCGCTCCCCGGAACGGGCGCGTGGACGGGAAGTCTGCTTGCCGCGCTGCTCGGTATGGATTTCAAGAAAAGCCTGCTGTTTATATTGCTCGGCGTGATGACGGCGGGACTTATTATGTCGCTCGTGTCTTTCGGAGTGATTAACGGAATTATGGGGCTGCTGTAGGCTTGAAAACAACATAGCATTGTGATAGAATATATACATTAGCGAAAGGAGCGATATATATGCCGATAAAAATACCCGATGAATTGCCTGCAACAAAGCAATTACGCCGTGAAAACATATTTGTAATGAGCGAAAAAAAGGCGATGCACCAAGACATCAGACCGCTTAAAATAGTAATTGTAAATTTGATGCCGACTAAAATCACAACGGAAACACAGCTCCTTCGACTGCTTTCCAACTCGCCGCTGCAAGTGGAAATCGACTTTCTGCAAATGAACACGCATCAGTCAAAAAACACGCCATATGAGCATTTGTCGGAATTTTACAAGACCTTTGACGAAATTAAAAAATCAAAATACGACGGAATGATTATAACGGGCGCGCCTGTCGAGAACCTCAGCTTTGAAGAGGTTGATTACTGGAGCGAGCTGACGGAAATTATGGATTGGTCGAAAACGCACGTCACGTCAACGCTGCATCTTTGCTGGGCGGCACTCGCGGGACTTTATTACCATTACGGCGTGCCGAAATATCCGCTTGAGGAAAAATGCTCGGGTGTGTTCAGGCACCGCGTAAACCGCCGCACGGCAAAGCTTGTGCGCGGATTTGACAGCGAGTTTTACGCTCCTCATTCGCGTCACAGCGAGGTGAGGGCGGAGGACATAAAAAAGGTAAAGGAGCTTGAAATTCTTGCGGAGTCCAAAGAGGCGGGAGTTTATATAGTATTTACCAAGGGCGGACG
>CAZBXN010000082.1:4898-6936 GCA_964496015.1 uncultured Lachnospiraceae bacterium
AGGATTTTCGTGACGGGTCACAGCGAATATGACGCGAACACGCTGCGCGACGAATATTTCCGTGATTTGGAAAAAGGCTTAAATCCTGCCGTTCCTAAGCACTATTTCCCGAACGACAACCCGAATAAAAAACCTATCGTCAGATGGCATTCCCATGCGAATTTACTGTTCTCGAACTGGCTTAATTACTTCGTATATCAGATTACGCCGTACGATATAGACGAGATTAAATAAAAATCGGATTTCTACACATACTAACCGCGAAAGGAGCGATTGGTATGGAGCAAAAATTAACAGATAAACCGCAGACGGAGCTAAAAAATGCGATTTCGCCCGACGGTATAAAAAATAAAATGGAAATTCCGTATTCAAGAGAGGAAAAGGACAACATCTGGACTGTTCCCGAATAAAAACGCTGCTCAATTTTATGAGCGGCTTTTTTGATTTTGAAGATTTATGGCGTATTTTGTATAAATGTTTGAAAAAATACATAAAATTTTGCAAATTTAGCTTGAAATTATATGCAGTTCGGTGTATAATAGATGTATATATCGTAATAAATTCAAACAGGAGGAAAAAGTGATGATAAGCAAAGCATTTCAAAACATCGTAACCCAGATGGCAGAAGTTTTTCCGAAAAAATTCGGCATTGCGGATTCACAGGGCTTGGTTCTTGCGTACACAGGCTCGGAGCCGTCGCCCGAAACAATGAGCAATCTTGTTTACGCGGCAACGAACAGCGACAAGCTGCTGTTTAAGGACGGATATACCGTCCGCATAATGTCAAACAAGCCGTATTCCGAGTATGTCGTATATGTGGAGGGTACGGACGAGGTATCGAAATACTGCTGCAACGCTATTGCGGTCGCGGCGAACAACGTAAGACATTATTATGACGAGAAGTACGACAAGACGAACTTTATGCAGAATATCATATTTGACAATCTGCTTGCGTTCGACCTTCACCAGAAAGCCGCGGAGCTTCATGTGGATATTGACATTCCGCGCGCGGTATTTTACATTAAGGTTGTGGGAACGGGCGAAAACAGTATTTATGAGGTTGTCAGAAATATGTTCCCCGACAAGGAAAAAGATTTTGTCATAAATATTGACGCGAATAATATTGTACTTATAAAAGAGCTCAAGGAAATTCTCAATTCCGAGGAGCTTGAAGCTATGGCTCAGTCAATTCTCGACACCGTAAACGCGGAAACCATGAACACGGTGCTTATAGGTCTTTCAACGGTTGCTGCAAATATTGACGAGCTGAACAATTCATATAAGGAGGCGCAGATTGCGCTTGAGGTCGGAAAGGTATTCGACGAGGAAAAATACATTTTAAATTACGATAATTTGGGAATAGGAAGGTTGATTTATCAGCTTCCGATTAAGCTTTGCGAATTGTTTTTACAGGAGGTTTTCAAAAAGGGCGGAATTGAAACGCTTGACGATGAAACCATACTTACAATAAATAAATTCTTTGAAAACGATTTGAATGTCAGCGAAACCTCGCGTCAGCTTTTCGTTCACAGGAACACGCTCGTATACAGACTGGAAAAGATATATAAGCTGACGGGGCTTGATTTAAGAAAGTTTGACCAGGCTATAGTCTTTAAGGTAGCGATGATGGTTCATAAATACCTCGCCTCAAATCCGATGAAAATATGAGATTAACAGCTATGCGCCCTGCATAGCTGTTTTCACAAATGACAATAATATTACAGACAGATATATAGAAAGGAATTTGGCATGACGGAAAAAAAGAAAATCGCGCTTACCGCCGTGATTACGGCGGCGGCAACCTTTGTTGTAACTGTCGGCGCGTCAAAATTTATCGGCAAATACACCCGCTATCTGCCGTCGAATGATGAATATAAGAATTTTGCAAATAAAATGAGCGTTATAGACACGTACCTTGACAAAAATTATCTTAACGATTATGACAAGAAGGATATGCTTGAACAGGCAGTGGTCGGCTATGTAAACGGTCTTGACGAGCCGTACAGCAAATATTATCCTGCGGAGGATTTTGAAAAGT
>CAZBXN010000083.1:0-6935 GCA_964496015.1 uncultured Lachnospiraceae bacterium
TTATTGACCTTGCAGACAACCCGATTAAGAAGAACACAACAATGACGGCTGTTTACGAGGAAGATGTTAAGGTAACACCGAGTCCGAAGCCGACAGATAAGCCGGTTATTGACGAGGCGTTCACAATGCCTTATGCGTCGGGTTATGACGACGGTTCATTCCTGCCCGATGATTACATCACAAGAGCAGAACTTGCTACAATGATTGCAAGACTGAGCTACGGCAACGAATTGCCCGACCGTCTGTACAGCGCATCATTCTTCGATGTTGACGCAGACGCTTGGTACAACAAGTACATCGGTTATCTTGAGGGCTTTGGAGTATTGGACGGTTATGACGACGGTTCATTCCAGCCTCAGAAGACAATCACAAGAGCTGAAATGGCTAAGGTAATCGCAGTTGCTCAGAAGTTCGACATTGATTACAGCGACAGCCCGTTCTGGGATGTTCAGGGTCACTGGGCAAATGATTACATCACAACACTTGCAAATAAGGATATTATCACAGGCTACGGCGACGGTTCCTTCGGCGCAGACAATCCGTTGACAAGAGCGGAAGCTGTTACAATTATTAACAGACTTCTTGTTGACTCAACTCCGATTGTTACATTCATGCCGAATGACATTGCAGGTCACTGGGCAGAAGACGCTATTATCCTTGCGGCAAATGAGAGAAAAATAAACGGCGCGGCAGAAGCTACAACCGAGCCCGAAGCAACTCCCGAAGCTACACCGGAGGCAACTCCGGAGGCTTCGCCCGAGGCTTCACCCGAAGCATCTGTTGAACCGACAACTGCTCCCGACGAGAAATAATTAAAGGGAACGGCGAATTTGTAATAATGCGGGGTGTTTAAACCGCCCCGCGTTGTTGCATTTCCAATGACGCTGAAAAATTCAGCGTTTTCGGAAATGTAATAACAGAAAATATTGTTTTAAATTTGTGAAAGGCGGGGTATTTTAACATGAAAAAACTGACAGCAGTGTTTTTGACGCTTTGTATTATGCTCTCGGGAGCAGTGTGCGTCAACGCGGAGGATTTGGTATTCGGCGGTACGCTTACAATTGATTATAATGATAACAGCAGAGTATATACTTTTGCAGACGGTGAGGTAAACCAAAATTATCGGTCACAAATCCGGCTTACGGGCGGAAATACGGGCTATACGTTTGCATCTCAAAATTATCTTCCCCCCGGTCTTTCTATAACTGAGGACGGTGTAGTTTCGGGACGTGCGACTATGCGCGGCTCTTATTCGGCAATATCGCTGATTATTACGGCGCCTGACGGCACTTCAAAGACGTTTGTGTTCTCCCTTAGAATTGCGCCCCGTCCCGTATATATACGTGTGACGGCTCCGGGCGATGCGGTTTATGACGGAGTAACGCATTATAGCGCAGAAGGAAAATATATTGATTATCACACAGGCGAGGAGCTGGCGGATGATCAGCCTGTGCTCAGATATGGTCTGGACGGCTTAACCGACGTAGTGAATGCGGGAGAATACCGTATAACGTATGATACCGACTATTCATATGAAGTACAAAGGGACGACGAAAATTCGGATATTTTAGGTGACAGATATATTATTGTACATAGGGCTTCCGCAGATGAACTTACAATTAACGGAGTGCATGACGCAGAATTTGATTATGACGGTCATTCTCACGGACTTACGGGCGTTTCGATTACGTCGTCATTGGAACCAACCAAGACTATACCGTTTGGTATCAGATACTATAACAGAAGAACGGGCGCGCGTATTGAGGGCGAGCCGACAGCCGCGGGCGAATATACAGCAGAGGTTTATTCAACGGATACAAACTATGAACCAAAGTCCGAAACCGCGACAATTACCATAAATGCCGAAAAGGTCGAATTTACGATAACAAACAATACTTTTACATACAACGGCGAGGGTCAGGCGCCGACGGTTACGGCAACAAAAACAGGCGAGGCATTTACCGAATTTACGGTAAGCTATCTGACATCGGGCGGTCAGCCCGTCGCAGAGGCGGATTTAAAGGACGGCAAGCCGTATAAAGCGGGTACGTACAGAGTTAATATTACGCTTAACGAGCCTGATAAATATTTGACAGACCCGATTACGAACGGCACTTTTACAATAAGGAAACAAGAGATTACACTGAAAATACCTCAAAAAACATATTATAAAGCAGATGAAGACAATCATCCTTTACCTCAGACGCCTGTAGTTGTGCCCGACCCCGTGGATTTTACGGGTTATACGGCGCAGTATCAGCGTCTGGCGGAGGATGGAACAACCCCTGTAGGAGATCCGTCGCCGCAGGTAACAGAGATAGGTACTTATAGGGTAATTTTCACTTTGACTGACCCTGACAATTATACTTTTGGAACGGGTAACGCTCAGTATGTTGAGGTTGCGGATAAAACAATCAACTTTGAGTTTACCGATTTGACAAAAACATATATACGTGATACGGCGCAGTATGCGACAGTAAAGGCAACTACCGAAGGCGAGCTGTTCACAAACCATTATAGTGTAGTTTATTCACAGAATAATGTTCAGGTAGATGCTCCTACAAACGCAGGAAGCTATTATATAACAATTCAGCCTAAGCACGGTCACGGAGTAGGCACTAAAGACCCTGAATTTCCATATCTTGTTATAAATCCGCAGACGGTTACATTCTCTGTCGCGGAGGGCGAAACAACATCAGTGGATTTTGATGACCAAGACCATAAGGTAAATGCGGTATTTAACGCGGAGTCGGATATTATTGAGGAGGATTATGCGGTAAAATTCCGCAATAAGGCGACAAATGCTGTAACAGACGCCGCTCATGACGCGGGTGAATATGATATTATAGTTGATGTTGTAAATCCGAATTATACGGCGGCAAGTGAAGTAATCGGTACTTTTACGATAAATTCCACATACGTATGGAATATGGGCAATTCGCCTGCCGCTATGATTTATAAGGATACTAAAATGACGGACACGCAGAAGAACGAATTGTTAAACCAGTTCAAGGCAAGCCGCGTATTTGCGGAGGGCAATGTCCCCGAGGGCTGCAATGCAGGTATCAGCTACCCGCTTATTAACGGCATTGATTTGGACGGCGATACAAATACCGTTATTGTTAAAGATATAAGTAATTATACAGACCCCGGTATCACAATTAACAATGTGGAGGTCAAAAACGGTACTCCCGTGGCGGTTGAAGGCGTCGAGGGGCTTTATACCGTTACATATAACGGCGATAATTCGTTAAGACGCTACGTTATGGAGGTCGGCGGCAAAATCGGCGACACAGACGCAAGCGGTTATGTAAACGCGCTTGACGCAAACGCACTCGACAAATTGAACAGAGCGCCCGCAAATGTTACAGAGGCGCGTATATGGGACGTAAATAAGGACGGTGTATTAGATAGGAATGATGCGGCGGCAATAAGAAGACGCTTCGGCGTTAAGCTTGTTCCGTATTATTCGTGGGTTAAATAGGTAAAAATTTTTTAAAAGAGGAAAATTTTATGAAGAAAAAGATAATTTCGCTGTTTTTGATTTTTTCTATGATGTTTACAGGTGTCAGCTTTCCTGTTTTTTCAGACCCGCTGACAGCTGATATTAACGCGGATGCAATTATTTCTGAGGACGCGGATAATTCCGAGTTATTCTCAGAAGAAAATCCGGTCAATGGCGAAAATACGGAAGAAGAACCGACAGAGCAGCCGAAATCCACAGAAGAACCTATAAATCTAAGCGAAGAAGAGTCTGATTCTACGGCAGAGCCAAAGGATTTGTCGGCGGGCAATGTTATTATAGATACAAACGGAACATATGAAATAAGCAATGTCGCATCAACAGCGAATACAATTACCGTTAAAGCGGGCGTACAAGCTACGCTTACAATAAATAATGTTAATATTACAGCGACAGCCGCTTCACCGATTACGGTGGAATCGGGCGCGGAGCTTACATTAAAGGTCGAGGGTGAAAATACCCTGACCTCTTCAAAATCAGGAAGCGCGGGTATAGCTGTTATCGGTATGTCGGACACGGATTTTGCGACGCTGAAAATCGAAGGCGGCGGAAAGCTCACTGTAACGGGCGCGGCAAATGCCGCGGGTATCGGCGCGAACAGATATAATAAAACTACATCTCCCGTAAACGGAAAAATTGTTATTAACGGCGCGGCGGTAACTGCGACAGGCGGCAGCAATAGCGCGGGTATCGGAAGCGGTTCGGGATGTGCGGCAGGCTGTGATATAGAGATTAACGGAGGCTACGTTACTGCGACGGGCGGAACCAGGGCTGCGGGAATAGGCGGCTGCTCTTCAAAACCAAACGGAAATATAACAATTAACGGCGGATATGTAAAAGCTAACGGCACGGGAAGCGGAACCAAGCCTATAACATGGGACATAGGAGCCGGTCAGGGAGCGAAAAAAGAAGGAGCTTTAATAGTAAAAGGCGGAAGCGTAGACGCCGATTTTATGGAAGCGCCGGTTGATAATGAACAGATGGGCAAATCGCTTACGCGAAAGCTTACTGTTTCAATGCCGTCCGAAATATCTGCCAATAAAGCGGCAGTCACAATGAATGATAAATCCGCATATACGGATGAAAACGGAAAGCTGTATTTGTACGCTTCTGACAGTTTAACTGCCGTATCCGTACTGTACGTCGATAAAACATATACTGTAAATATAAATGCGACAGACACCGAATATACTCTTGCAGAAGATACAAGCGGCGGCTGTATTTGTACAACAGAAAATTCGTCAATTACTTTAAAAGCGGATGATGTAATTTCCGTTGCCAGAATAGACGGTGAAAAAAGAATAAAGCTTGAAACGAAATTTAATAATAACGAGAATTGTTTATATTCGGGACATTTCCTTTCCGCGTCATATGAGCTTAAAGACGAGGCGGGCAATCCTCTTTCTGAAAGTGTCGCAAAAATCGAATCGGATTTTCTGATTGCGTATTATCCCGAAGAACAGACAAATATACGTCTGGCAGTTACGGCGGTTCTGAAAGGCAAGGGAACTTATACCGCAGAAAAAACCATAACCATTACGCCAGATTCAACAACAACATTCCATTTGGAAAACGGTAGAATAGAAATTTTTGACGGCGAGAACGGCAGTTTGACGGTAAGACAAAACTCGCAGTCTTATACTGTATCGGCAGATACGGATATAAATATAGACCAGGGAACGGTTAAAACAACAAATACAATTTCTTCTCATGCACAGAATGCGAGCATAGTTCTGAAAAATGTCAATATTGAAACTATTATGGAGCATCCTATAACGATAGGCGATAGCTGCAATCTTAAAATTAAGCTTGAGGGAACAAATAATCTTACGTCGCGCAATTCTTATACGGTGAACGGTATTCAGTCAAGCTCTGCGCTTACCATAGAGGGCGACGGCGTTCTTAACGCGACCTCAGGCGCGGGCGCAGGTTTGGGCGGCGTTAAAACGCTTACAATAAACGGCGGCGAGATAAATGCGCGTAGCTTAAGCGGCGGCGCGGGAATCGGCGGCGGCCTGGATTCGGGCGGAATTGACGTAATCGTAAACGGCGGCGTGGTAAAAGCTTATGGCGCGGAAGGCGCGGCGGGTATAGGCGGCGGCGCAAGCGAAACAGAAGGCGTCGGCGGTAATCTTACCATAAACGGCGGTACGGTTTCTGCTGAGAGCGGCGGAAACGCTTACGGCATAGGCAGCGGCGGAAACAAGAATTATCCCGGAACCGTTCATTATAACGGCGGAAGCCTTCACGCCGAAATGAATATGGAAAAATCAAGACCCAACAACGGAAAACCGCAGTATTTGACCGTAGTCAGTCTTGAAGGAGTTTCGGGCGCGCATGAGGTTACATATACAATAGGCGAAGATGATACACAGACAATAAAAGCAACTACCGACAACGAAGGCAAGCTTTATATGTATCTTAATACGGGCAGACAGTGGATTAGGGTACAATATAACGGCGAAACCTATTATCGGTATATGAGAGTTGTATCTGACGATAACAATAATGCTATATGCGTGAAAAACCCGCAGACAAGAATAAATACCTTTGAAATATCGGGTCAGATAGAAAGTCATGTTGACAATGATGCAAAGACGGTAGAGATAGTAGTGCCGTATAACTTGGATTTATCGTATGTTACGCCGAAGGTTGACGCTGAGGCGGCAGAAACCAACCCCATAGAAGGCGCGGCTATGAATTTTGAAAACGAGAGTCATAGCCTGAAATATACGCTTATAGGCGATGATTTCAAACAAAAGGAATATACCGTTCATTTGACGGTAAGCGACCCGCCGTCGGAGCCGGCTGCGGATACCTTTGATATTTCAAAGGGCAGCGTTGTAATTTCGGATTCAATGGTTGAATACGGCGGAACGAGATATAAACCAAATCCATTGGGATATATTATTACGGGAAACACGAATACAAATACTGTTTCGCTGCAATATGCCGAAAGCGGAAAGCTTCCGCCCATAACCTTTGACAGGCTTAATATAGCTTCGCTTTCCGAATACGCAGTTCCGTTTACCGTATCTGCGGGGGCGGATATAACAGTATTGGGAAATTGCTCGATAACCTCAGTATCGCAGCCCGCGCTTGTTCTTGAAAACCCTTACGGAGCAAGCGAAATCAATTTGACTTTTACAGGCAGCGGTTTAATGGAAATGCAGGGAGGCGAGCAGAAGTCTACAATAAATCTCGCAAGTTCTGACAGTAAAGTAACGATGGCGGGAATAAACACGAGAATTAAAAACAGTGACGGAATAGCGCTTGAAGGAAGCGGTAAATTTTACACTGACAGTCAAACCTCTATCCGTGTTGACTGCGGAGAAAATGCGGAGCTTCACCCGCAAAATGCAGAGGGAGAAACGCTGTATCAGATTACCGCTCATATTGACGCGCTTGATAA
>CAZBXN010000084.1:0-6829 GCA_964496015.1 uncultured Lachnospiraceae bacterium
GGCGCTTTACGACGACGGTTTCGACGGCGTTATCCGTCCCGACCACGGCAGAATGCTGTGGGGCGAAAAAGCAATGCCCGGTTACGGCTTATATGACAGAGCCTTGGGTGCGGCTTATCTTTGCGGTCTGTGGGAAATGGCAGCAAAATAAACTAAATTCGCACAAAAAATAAGAGGTACTGTTTTGAGTACCTCTTATTCTCTTTTATTCTGCGAAATTACAATCCCATTCCGATATGTATTCGTTTATTATTTTCTTATTTGACGCGTCATAGCCCACTTTATATAAATTACCTTTTGAGCTTTCGGTCACATATACATACCCTCCGTAATTACGGTAATCACTCACGTTATTATTGAATATCTGCGTTAGGTTCTGACCGTCGGTGTTACCCATATAAAGTCCGTCCCGAACCGCAAAGAGTTTACCGTTCTTTACCTTTACGTCCGCCGCATTTGTAATATAATTGCCGTAAGAATTGCCGCTTAAATCCGCGCTATATACTTCGTCGCGAAACGCATTTTTATAATATATTGTATTTTCCCATTGCGTCAAAACATTGACCGAAAACCAGTTACTGTCAAGGTCTGCAATCTTGTGATTATCCGAGCCGTCTATATTCATAACATATATATCCTGTACCTCGCTCGAATTTATATATATAATTTTCCCCGTGTTCCGCTGCTGATTTGAACATATCGTTGAATAACAGTCGTTAAGATTACGTCTGTCCTTGCCGTCTGGCGAAAATCTCGATATGGTGTTGTACCCTGCGGAGTCCTCAAAAAAGACATAATCATCGCTGAAATAGCAGTTAAACGGATAAAGCGTAATATTTTCTCCAGTGTCAATTGAGTTAACTTCAAGCGTTGTCATATTTTTTGCATATAATCTATGGTCGTTAAGCGCGTTATAAAAAATATAATTCCCGTGAATTTCGGCATATCTCGCAGGCAGTTCCGTCAGCCGCTCACTTTCTAACGTATCAAGCGCCGTTCTGTATAATACGCCCACATTTTCGGGATTTGAGTCCGTACGCTCCATATAATAAACATAATTGTCATTAAAGCCTACAAAATACACGGGCATCTGACAGACTTGCTGTTCTGAACTTCCGTCATTGCGGTAAAGCATATTGTCATCACGCGACAGATAATACACATAGCCGTCATAATATTTTATATTTTTAACTTTTTTATCCGACAGCTTTTTGCGCTGTATTCCGTCAGGGGTAATTTCATATAGTCTTCCCTTGTCGTATTCAGAAGCATAATAAATGCGGTTGTCATCTGCTTTGGGGTTATTTATTATTACCGTTTCCGTATCGCCGTCCCATTGCACGTCGGCGCGGAGCGTTTCTGATACCGCCCTTACAGGTACCAGCGTGCGGTCGTCAATAATCATTGCGGGAACGTCTATTCCGATACTTGCGCCCTCGACTTCTTCACCCTCGGAATTAAAAACGCCCGTTTGAATTTCCTTTGAATTTATCATAAGCTTTATGTACTCGCCGTTTCTTGAAGCAAAGACCGTTTTGTCGCCGTCATTCCAATCTACTTTTGCGCCGAGAGCCTCAAATATTGCCCTTACAGGAACGAGAATACGCCCTTCAACATTTACAGGCTCTGTTCCGCAGTCTATCTCGTTTCCGTCAAGCTGAACCGATATTGCACTTGCGCCCGAAGCTGCGGTAAAAAGCATCGCCGCCGTCATGAGCGCAGCCGCTATACATTTTTTCACTTATATAACCTCCCTGATAACGTCGAAAATCTCATCGTTTATTTCTTCAACGGTTCTGACCTCGCCGTCCTTTTCACATCTTATGCTTTTCCAGCCGAATTTTTCCGCCGCGTTTATTGCGGTATTATAGCTGTTGCTCATATATGCCGAATTTCTCTCGTGTATATCTTTTATGTCGCCGCCGTTGATTTTATTAACTCTTTCCTTCATAAGATTTTTTCCGCACTCGGGCGGCATATCGAGAAATACCGTTAAATCGGGACGCGGCAAACCGTATTTGTTGTATTCAAAGTCATCAAGCCATGCCATGAACTCTTCCCTTTCGGCGTCTGTTTTCAGTTTCCCCGCCTGATGAATCATATTTGAGGAAACATATCTGTCGGCAATAATAATCGTGTCCTTATCAAAATAGTCCTTGCCCCAATCCTGCTTAAACGTCGCGTATCTGTCCGCGGCAAAAAAGCTTGACGCCGCATATGCGTTTACATCTTCGGGATTTGAGCCGAACGCTCCGCTAAGATACAGCTTTACAAGCGTTGACGACGCGTTCTGATATGCGGGGAATGAGATTTTCCTTACCTTCCTCCCTGTTTTTTGAAGTCTTTCAACGATAAGGTCTGTCTGCGTTTCCTTTCCGCTTGCGTCCACACCGTCAATTACGATTAACTTACCCAAAATTTCCACAGCCTTTCAATTTATCTTTTTATTTCTGTTCATATTTTCTGCCCTTTGCGATTACCGTCATTGCAAATTTCGGTAATTCCATCATTCTTCCCGCTCGCCATGGTTCTTTGCATAATCTGTAAAACCATTCAAGTCCCGTCTTGCAGAAAAATTCAGGCGCGCGCTCCACGCGTCCTGCGAACACGTCAAGGCTTCCGCCTATTCCCATAGCGACGCGCGCGTTAAGCTCGTCCTTATGACGGTCAATCCACTGTTCCTGCTTCGGCGCTCCGAGGCAGACAAAAAGCATATCCGCGCCTGACGCGTTTATCTCGTCAACGATTTCTTTTTCGTCTTCCTCTTTAAAATAGCCGTTTCGCAAGCCTACGATATTCAGCGACGGATATTTTTCAAGAAGCTTTTCCTTCGCTTCCTCCGCCACACCTGGTTTCCCGCCGAAAAGGAACAGCTTATGTCCCGTTTCGTTCATTTTGCTAAGAACACGGCACGCAATGTCATAGCCCGCCGCGCGCTCCTTTATCGGCTTTTTAAGAATTTTTGAGGCATAGACAACGCCTATTCCGTCAGCTGTCAGCAGCGACGCGTTATTAAGCAGACTGCAAAATTCCGCGTCCTTATACGCGCGCATAATAATTTCGGAATTCGGTGTAAATACTGAATGAAATTTGTCCTCGTCCAAAAAATTCATGATTATATCAGCCGCCTCGGATATACTTACCATATCGACATTTACTCCGAGAATATTAACCTTATCCATAAATCCGCCTCTCCTATCTGTCCTCTATCTTCACGTATTTTGCGCTGTGCACAATCGACTTGTACGCGGGACGAATAATTTTCGGGCTTCCGAGCGTTTCCTCAAGCCTATGCGCACACCAGCCGACAATTCTTGACATTGCAAACAGCGGCGTATACATATCCTCGGGAATACCAAGCATTTTATATACAAAGCCCGAATACATGTCAACATTCGCGCACATCACCTTTTGATTATTCTTCACTCTCGCAAAGACGTCGGGTGTCAGCTTTTCTACAAGCTTATACAGATTAAATTCCTTTAAATATTCGGGATTTTTATCCGCAAGCCTTGAGGCTCTTTCTTTAAGCAGCAGACAACGGGGGTCGCTGTAGGTATAAATCGCGTGACCCATTCCATAGATAAGCCCCGCACAGTCAAATGCTTCTTTTTTAAGGATTTTTTCAAGGTATGCGCTTACCTCGTCCTCGTCCTCCCAGTCCTTTACCTGTTCTTTTATTTCCTCCATCATGCCCATAACCTTCGCATTCGCGCCGCCGTGACGCGGACCTTTTAACGAGCCGATAGCCGCCGCTATTGCCGAATATGTATCGGTTGCGGACGAGGAAACAACTCTTGTGGCAAATGCGGAATTGTTACCGCCGCCGTGTTCGGCGTGAATCATAAGCATAACGTCAAGCATTTCCGCTTCCTCGCGCGTATATTTGTTATCACAGCGCAGCATATACAACAGATTTTCCGCAGTTGACAAATCCGCCTGCGGCGAATGAAGATACAGACTGTTGCCGTCATGATAATGGCTTTTAGCCTGATAGCCGTACGCTGCCATAACGGGCAGTCTTGCAATAAGCTCAATCGACTGGCGAAGTATGTTTCCCACGCTTATATCGTCGGGGTTTGGGTCGTAGGAATACGCCGCAAGCACGCTTCTCGCCATTTTATTCATAATATTTTTGCTCGGAGCTTTTAAAATCATATCCTCCGCGAAGCCATCGGGAAGCTTTCTGGAATTTCCGATAAGCTCGGAAAAATCCTTTAATTTCTGCTTGTTTGGCAAATGTCCGAACAGCAGCAAATATGCGACTTCCTCAAATCCGAAACGGTTTTCCGCCTCGCAGCTTCTTACAAGGTCTGTTATATCATAGCCTCTGTAACGCAGATGTCCCTCCATGGGAACCTTTTCGCCGTCGTCAATATAATAGCCGACAACCGCACCGACAGAGGTAAGACCTGCCATTACGCCTGTTCCGTCCTCGT
The DNA here is from genome assembly GCA_964496015.1 of uncultured Lachnospiraceae bacterium. Taxonomy (GTDB): domain Bacteria; phylum Bacillota; class Clostridia; order UBA1381; family UBA1381; genus JALEPO01. The sequence continues at coordinate 4,440 of CAZBXN010000084.1, forward strand.
TTCTCAGACCGCGCTTTACGTTATATTTTTTAAATGTTTCCTTTGGAAACGGTCTGTATAAGTCCTCCGCCTCATTGCGGAATTTTTCTTCCAATTTTTCTCTCTGTTCATTTGTAAGCATCCTGATGCACCTGCCTTTCCGGTTAATCAAGCAGACTTATTTGTGTGTCCTCCTGCTTGATTGTCCCGCCTGCCGCGGGAATATTTTTTGTGCGGTATTTTTCTGGATTTTCCACCGCGCATTCGCTTGCTTCCTCAACTTTAATCAGTTTTGAACCTTTCTTTCTCAAGGTGATTACCTGTACGCCCTGCGTGCTCTTTGTCGCTTTCAGCGGGATTTTTTCGGTATTTACGCAAAGTATTCTGTTATTATCCGAAAGTAAAATAATATCCTTATCTTCTGTTATAAGACGTATATCGCATACGGGCGATTTATCGCTGTACGCGCCTATCAGCTTTTTACGGTTCGTTTTTGTGGCGTAATTGCTAAGTTCCACCTTTGCAACCTTGCCGTTTTCAAAAGAAAACAGCATCATGCCCTTATAATCTGTAGTAACTACCGTATACAATACTTTTTCGTCCGCATCAAGTCCCAAAATTCCCGGGAGATACTCGCCTATTGCGCTGACCTTGCCGTCGGGAATATCGTAGGTACGCATTTTATATACTGTCGATTTATTCGTGAAGAACAGCATTTCCGATTTATTCGTCGTTTCAATCGTCTGTAAAATTACGTCGTCCTCTTTGAGCTTATGCTCATTCGAGCTTGAACGGAGCGATACGGCGGAAATTTTCTTTATATAATTTTCCTTTGTAAAGAATACGGTAAGCGCGTAATCGTCAATTACATCGCTCTCATTGTATTCCTGCAAATCCTCGCCGCTTACAAGCTGCGTGCGTCTGTCCTGTCCGTATTTTTTGGCTATCTGCGTAAGCTGGTCGGAGATTACCTTTTTAACCGCCCTGTCGCTGCCCAAAATACGATTGAGCTCCTCCAGCTCCTCCATGAGCTTTTCAATATCGGCCGTTCTGTTTATAATATATTCCTTATTTAAGTTTCTCAGCTTTATTTCCGCTATATATTCCGCCTGAATCTTATCAATATCGAAGCCGTCCATCAAATTCGGGACAACGTCCTGTTCAAGCTCCGTATGACGGATAATGGAAATCGCTTTGTCAATATCAAGAAGTATCTTTTTAAGACCCGTTAAAAGGTGAAGTCTTTCGCTTTTCTTATCAATGTCATATTTCAAGCCGTTTTTGATACAGCCCATGCGGAATTCTATCCAATGCTTCAATATTTCCTTAACGCCCATTACCATGGGGTGCGCGTTTATAAGCACATTAAAGTTACAGCTAAAGCTGTCCTCAAGCGGCGTCAGCTTATAAAGCTTCGTCATAAGCGCATCGGGGTCTGTTCCACGCTTTAAATCAATCGTGATTTTAAAGCCGTCAAGTCCCGTTTCATCTCTCGCATCTGAAATTTCTTTCAGCTTATTCGCTTTTATAAGCTCCATTATCTTGCCTATAATAGCTTCACATGTGGTTGTATAGGGAATTTCATATATTTCTATACAGTTATTTTTCTTGTCGTAAGTATATCTCGCTCTCAGTCTGAAACTGCCTCTGCCAGTATCGTAAATATTCTGCATTTCCGCCTTATTATATATTAAATCGCCGCCGAGCGGAAAATCAGGAGCGGGCATAATCTCGATAATATCAACGTTTTCGTCCTTCAAATAAGCCTTTGTCGCCTCGCATACCTCACGGAGGTTAAAAGAGCAGATATTACTCGCCATTCCGACCGCAATACCCTGATTTGGATTTACGAGAATATTCGGGAACGCAACAGGCAAAAGCGTCGGCTCTTTCATCTCGCCGTCGTAGTTATCGACAAATTCAACGGTGTTCTTATTTATGTCCCCGAAAAGCTCCTGACAGATAGGCTCAAGACGAACCTCGGTATATCTTGACGCGGCATACGCCATATCGCGTGAATACTGCTTACCGAAGTTACCCTTTGACTCAACAAGCGGGTGAAGAAGCGTTTCGTTGCCCCTCGTAAGACGAACCATAGTTTCATAAATAGCCGCGTCGCCGTGGGGATTTAGCTTCATTGTCTGACCGACAACATTCGCCGATTTTGTCAATTTTCCGCCCAGCAATCCCATTTTATACATTGTGTATAAAAGCTTTCTGTGCGAGGGCTTCAAACCGTCAATTTCGGGAATTGCTCTCGATATTATTACGCTCATGGCATGAGGCATGAAGTTCTTTTCAAGCGTTTCCGTAATCGGCTGTTCCACTATCGGCGCATATTCAATTATTTTTTCTTCCTGTTGTTTTTTCCTTGCCATTTATACCGTTCCTTTCCAAAATATGGGCATTTT
>CAZBXN010000085.1:0-6635 GCA_964496015.1 uncultured Lachnospiraceae bacterium
ATTTGAATATGCTCGGCGTCCGCGAGCCTGACGTGTACGGCAAAAACACGCTTGCGGATTTGGAAAAAGCCGTTAGCGCAAAAGCGGCGGAGCTCGGCGTCGGGGTTGATTTTTTCCAAAGCAATTTCGAGGGTGAAATCGTGGAAAAAATTCACGCCGCAATGGGCAATTATGATGGAATAATCATAAACCCGGGGGCGTTCACGCATTATTCCTATGCGATACGTGACGCGTTTGGTTCAGTTAAAATGCCTGTTATTGAGGTGCATATTTCAAATATTCATAAGCGCGAGGAATTCAGGCATACATCAGTAATTGTGCCCGAATGTATCGGGCAGATTTGCGGACTGGGCTTTAAGGGCTACGAACTCGCATTGGAGGCGCTTGTCTGTGCAGAATAGAATTGAAAAACTCCGCGCCGCGCTTGGCTCTGACGAGGCGGCGTTTATTTCGGGCTACCCGAATATTTTCTATTACAGCGGCTTTGCCTCGGAGGACGCATATCTTCTTATATCGCATGACAGACAAATTCTCATAACCGACTCCCGATATACAATTCAGGCGCATGAGCAGTCGCCCGAATTTGAAATCATGGATATTAAGACGGGGTTTGAAAATATTTTTTCCAAAATCGGCGAAACGCAAATCGGCTACGAGGAAAACAGTATGACGGTCGGTGAATATAAACGGTTATGGAAAAAGCTCGGTCATCGTCAGGAATTTACCGAAATGCAGAAGCTGATTGACAAGCCGCGCAGAATAAAGGACGAAACGGAAATCGCAAAAATAGCTGAGGCCGAAAAAATCGGCGACGCGGCGTTTTCGTATATCCTGCCTCGGATAAAAGCGGGCAGGACGGAGCGTGAAATCGCGTTAGAGCTTGAATTTTTCATGAAAAAGCAGGGCGCGACCGCGCTGTCGTTTGACACAATAGCCGCGTCGGGCAAACGCTCGGCAATGCCGCACGGCATGGCAAGCGAAAAGGTGATTGAAAACGGCGATTTTCTGACGCTTGATTTCGGCTGCGTGTTTGAGGGCTATTGCTCGGATATGACGCGGACGGTCGTCGTCGGAAAAGCGGACGAAAAGCAAAAGGAAATTTATGATATTGTCCTAAGGGCGCAGACGGCGGCGATTGACGCGACAGAAACGGGCAAAAAATGCTCAGATATTGACGCGGCGGCGAGAAATATAATAAAAAATGCGGGGTACGGCGACAATTTCGGTCACGGCTTGGGACATAGCGTCGGGATAGAAATTCATGAAATGCCGTCGTTTTCGCCAAAATGCAATGATACCGTGAAAAACGGCAATGTGATTACCGTTGAACCCGGGATATATATTGAGGGTTTCGGCGGCGTGAGAATTGAGGATTTAATCGCGGTTAAAGACGGAAAAGCGGTAAATCTCACCCATTCGCCGAAAAATTTAATTGAAATTGCGTAAATTTTCAGAGGAACTCTCAGAGTTCCTTTTTATTTTAAAATTTTTAGTAAAATTGTAAAAAAGACTGTACAAATTAAAAATAATATGATACAATATATACAACTATTTATGTGCAAAGCACAAAAAGAGAAAGAGAGGGAGATTTTACAATGAGAAAATCAAAGAAATTTTTGGCGTTTTTAACTGCGCTGTCAATTTCTGCAAGCGCATTTGCGGGATTTTCACTGACGGCAGCGGCGGCGGATAACGGGATTGAATATTCGTTTGATAACAAGAAACTGACGATTACATATGATTCCGAAAAGCCGGCAAAGCTGCTTATTGCAAAACATAAGGGCAAGGCGCTAAAGAGCCTGACGGTTGAGGACGTCACGCTTAAAAACGGCACGACAGAGTTGGAAAAGGAGCTTAGCTTGGGCGATACCGTTATGGTATGGGACGGCTTTGAAAAAATGACGCCGCTTGTTAAGAGCTTTGTAACACCCTTAGACCCGTCGGCGGTATATTATAAGCAGGATTTCCAGGATTATGATGCGGATACAAATACATATATGAACGGCGTAGAAGGAAAGACGACAGAAAAGGAAAAGTGGGCTTCGGAATATTACTACGCGGGAGTTGATATGCCCAAAGACCCCAAGAAAGCCATTAACCGTCATTTCCTTTATACAAATAATATGACAGCGCGTAAAGGACCGCGTACGGCATACTTTATTCTGCCTGATGAAGCAGGACAGATGGACGAAAAGAAAATGGCTGTGGCGGAATTTGACTTTAATTTTAAAGCCAATACAGGCAATCAGCTTGTTTTGATAGGTAACAGCGAGACTCCTATCGGAAACGGAATATATTCCGATGCAGCAGGTGTTAAGCCTGCCGGTACAGCTCCGATTTTAAAGCTTACTCAAAATAGCGACAATGCCGAGTTCGTTGTTAACGATAACGCAACAGCTCAGTCAAATGGCTATACGACCGGTACATGGGCGCATGTTAAGATTGTAATGAATTTTGATAATAAGACTGTTATTTTAACGGTTACTTCGCTTGACGGAAAAAAGACATTCTTTGAAACGTCGCAGGTTGCTATGGGTTCGGGCAATGATGCGGAAAAGCTTTGCCAGATATTCGTATGCGGCAACAGTGTCGGAGTCGGAACAATCGGGGTAGACAATATTCTTGTGCGTAAGGTACTTGACGGTGATGTAGGTGACAAGTATTATAACGCGACCTTTAACGTGGACGGCAAAGAAACAAAGCTGTCGGCAAAAGAGGGAGAAAAGCTTGAATCGATTCCCGACACGGCAAAGACAGGCTACTTATTTGACGGCTGGGCAAAGGACGGCGACAAGACGGCGGAAAATCTGATGTCAACTGAGGCTGTTCTTAACGCTCCCATGGTGGCTGACGTTTCATATGAGGCTGTATATCACAGAAATCCCGAATATATTGAGCCTATGGTAAGTCTTGAGCTTTCAATGCCTGCGGGCAATATGCCTGTACTTGGCGCGGATGCGGGTACGGCTGCGGATAACCCGATACAGGTAAAAATTAAAGGCGAAATCGGCGGTGATTTAGGCGGAGACGACTTTGACGAGCGCGTAGATGATTTCGACGTTAAATGGGAGCTTAAAGGCTTCAGACATATTGTGTCAAAGGCGCAGGCAGGAGAAGATGCTAAAACTACCGACGCGGCTGACTCAAACGAATACTGCGATTCATATGCGGAGATTGTATATGATCAGACAGACAAGACTAAGATAAACTTCCGGCAGAAGGGTCATCCGTTTAATTTCTACGGAGAGCTTGTTGCGACGGTTACTTACGCGGGCAAGAAAATGACGGTTTCGCAGCCTATGGCAGTTCTTCCGAACAAGGCGACGACGGGTAATTTGCTGCCGAAGGCAGGATATGTTGAAAACTTTGACTGGTATTCCGACGATATGGTAGGCTATAAGGCTGTAACATCAGCCGACAATAAGGGCGCGGTTGACGTAACAACGGGCGACTGGGCTGCATACGGCGGAAATAACGGCAGAGGCTTATATATTGCAAAAGACGAAACAACAGGCAAGAAGTTCCTCAAGCTAAAGTCAACGGGAACAAACAGCTCGTCATTTGCGGTTAACAAGCTTGACAACGCTCCTGACGGTCAGGTTATTATCACGCAGGATGTTAAGTTCTATAATAATGGTTCAGCAATCCTGTTTAAACAGGATAATCCTGTAACTTGGGATGTGAAGGATACACCTGCGGAGGAGTGTAAATCAACATCATACAGCATTAACTTTACGGGAAGCGAATTGAATATAAATAATTCAAAGATTTGTGATGCATCGGCAGGCGAATGGTACAGAATAGTAGCATCGCTTGACACAACGTCAAAGCTTTGCTATGCGAAGGCTTATGATATGGAAGGAAAGCCTCTCGGAAGCTCAGAGGTGGTTTCATTCTCAGGCTTAAAGGCAACCGCTCCGATATACTACTGCTTCAGAACACCTGATAATGCTCAGGGCGAGCTTGACTTTAACAATGTAAGAATTTATACGCCTTCGATTGACGACAGCAAGTTTACAGTAACGGCGGTTGACGAAAACCTGTCAATTCCGAAAGCGGGCAAAGACCCTGTAACGACAACGCTTTCAGCTACTGCGCTGTCAGACGAGGGTTATGATATAATAGGTGCGGCTGACTGGAAGTTTGACGAAAGCGTTGCAGACACGTCAAGTCTTGAGATTAAGCCCGACGCTGAAAACTCGCATAACGCTACGCTTACGGTTAAGGCGGGCGCGCCTGCGGGTGAGCTTCCGATTAACGTTACAATAGGCGGAGCTAAAAAGCAGATTGTGCTTAATCTGACAAGCTCGCAGGACAGCGTACAGTTTACAAAATCAACGGCGAGCATTTCAATCCCGCTTGAGGATAACACTTCAAACGATTACCAATATCAGGCGAAGGTTATGGGACCGACCTCGGAGGAGGACGAAACTCCGATTGAAATAGAGGGTAAGACCGTAACATATTCGGTATATGACAAGAACAATAAAAATGAGCTTGAAACCTTGCCGAAGGGTATAGCCTTTGATGCAGAAACAGCAACGCTTACCGTAACAAACGAGGCGGCGGCGGCAGTCCTCAATATCCGCGCGACAAGCACGAACAGAAAGGACGAAACGATTACAAAGGCTGTCAAGGTAACAATTCACGGTCTTGCATTTGACTTAGGCACAGGCGCAGACGAAGCGGTAGCTGAGGGCAGTACGTCAGTAACGCCCGATACAACTTACAGTGATGAGACGGGCTACGGTATCGAAGGCACGGCAACCGCAGGCGGCGAAGGCTCGCTTGACAATCCCGACAGTGATAACCTTGCAGGTTCGTTCACCTTTAAAGCAAAGGTACAGCCGGCGAAGGTTTATAAGGTAAAGATAAACTATACAGGTGCGGCTGTTGCTGAAAAATATAATGCGGACTTAACCGGAATCGAACTTGCAAGCGACCAGATACAGAAAACAAATGATGGAAGCTTCCTTATTCCTGTAATTGATGATGTGCTTGATATTACCTTTACGAATGCGACAGTTTCATCAATCACGATTGAAAAAGTTGCGGATAAGCAAAAGAGATTAAAACCGCATATTTTTGCAGTAGGTGACTCTACAATCGCCAATAACGGTTCATGGGCGTATGTTATGAACAGAGACTATGCGACATATGAGCAGCTTCCCGAGATTGCGACCTTCTCAAATTCCGGACGTGGAGGTAAGAACCTTAGTTCATTCTATACAGGCGGTGAACTTACAGGCAAGGTTCTGACAAATATTTGCCCGGGCGACTATGTAATGATAGGTGATATGGGTACAAACGGTATGGGTTCGAAGTTTGAGGAAAGCTTCAACTACTATATAGACGCTTGTGAAGCTCTTGGCGCAAAGGTAATTCTTAACTCATATTCCCCTCACGGTGCAGTTAACGGGGATAAGACGTGGTATGACAGCGCAACACAAAAATTTAACGGCTGGCGTCAGGATGATTATGATAAGATTGTAAGAAGGATTTATGAAGAAAGAACAACTGCCGGCGGCGAAAAGTATGACGCTAATATTGTTGGCTTCGTAGAAATCGGCAAGAATGCGGACGCTGCATTTAACGCGTATGTTGATGATTTCGCGACAAATAATCACGCGTCGAGAGATGAGGCTGCAAAGGCTATCTACTCGTGCTTTACAGATCATAACCATTACAGCGCGGGCCCATTGGCAGCACAGCTGATGATTGACGGCTACGGCGATGTAAAGGGTATTGTTGCACAGCTTGTTGACATTATTTCAGCAGACCTTAACAAATAATTCCAAATATAAAAGAACCTCTTCGGAGGTTCTTTTTTTGTCCTTTTTCGCATAGACATAATCGGGTGGTGAATAGGTTGAAACGAGTGTTAATTGTAATGGCAGCGGTAATTTTTACAACGCTGTTTATTCCGCTGATTATTGTATCGCTCCTGAGCGGCACGAACGAGCAGAAGGAAACGGTGAGCGTATATATAAAATCCGAGGATAAAGTCGAGGAAATGGCAGTTGACGACTATCTGGCGGGCGTTGTCGCGGCGGAAATGCCTGCCGATTTTGAACTTGAAGCGCTAAAGGCGCAGGCAGACGCGGCTCGGACATACCTTAAATCCCACGAGGACGAGGCGGCAAAGGGCAACATTGCCGAAGAACACAAGGGCGCGGTAATCTGCACCGATTTTAACCATTGTCAGGCGTGGACGGAAAAAGCATCAAAAAAAGTGAAAAAAGCGGTCGCCGATACGAAAGGTCAGATTATTACATACAACGGCGAGCCGATTACTGCCGTCTTTCATTCCACGTCGTCTGGGAAAACCGAGAATGCCGCCGACGTATGGGGCGGCGACGTGCCGTATCTTGTGAGCGTTGACAGCTCGTGGGACAGTCAATCGCCGAAATATGAAAGCGAAAAAACGGTAAGCGTTGACGAATTTAAACAGACGGTTGCCGACAATGTCAGCGGCGTGAACTGGGACGGCGGTTTAATCGGCAGCATAGACCGTTCACAGGCGGGCGGAATTAAAACGATTGCTGTCGGCGACAAGACAATCAAGGGGACGGAGCTGCGTAAATTCTTTGATTTGCAGTCAACAAACGCGGAGCTTGAGGAAAAGGACGGGAATG
>CAZBXN010000086.1:0-6602 GCA_964496015.1 uncultured Lachnospiraceae bacterium
GCGGCGCGGAAAAAATAAAGGAACTGAATATTGACGCGGAAATTCTGATATTTGACGAAATTACCAAAACAACAGTTGACAATAAGCTAATTGAAAAATCGGTGTCGTCTGTATGCGACCTTGACCCCGCGTATATCATGTACACCTCGGGTTCAACGGGAACGCCGAAGGGCGTTACAATATCGCACAGAGGAGTTATCGACTACATTTACTGGATTGTGAATACTTTCCCGATTGACCGCGGCAGCGTAATCGGAATGCAGTCGGCGTTTCATTTTGACAATTCGGTTTTCGATATGTTTGTGCCGATGCTTACGGGCGCGAAAACGGTGATTATTCCCGAGATACTGTTTATGTATCCCGAAAAACTCACGGATTTTCTGCGTCAGGAAAAAATATCGGTTATATTCTGGGTGCCGACGGTCATGATAAACACGGCGGACGAAAAAATTCTCGATTTACCAAACCTGCGGCTTATCATGTTCGCGGGCGAGGTTATGCCGATGAAACAGCTTAATATTTGGCGCAAAGCATTGCCCGACTGTATGTACGTAAATATGTACGGTCCGACCGAAGCGACGGATATTGCGACCTATTATATTGTTGACCGCGAATATGAAAATCACGAAACACTGCCCATAGGAAAAGCTTGCGCGAATATGCGCTGTCTTATATTAAACGACAAAAACGGGCAGTGCAAAACAGACGAGCAGGGCGAGCTTTGTATTCTCGGCAGCGGTATCGCGCTTGGATATTGGAACGGGAAAGAGCTTACGGAAAAAGCGTTTTGCCAAAATCCGCTTAATTCAAAATATGACGAAACCATGTACCGCACGGGCGACCTTGTTTATAAAAATGCCGATGGCAATATAATTTTTCTCGGGCGTAAGGACAGTCAGATTAAGCTTCGCGGAAACCGCATAGAGCTCGGCGATATTGAGAGCGCGGCGACAAGCATTGACGGTATAAAAAATGCGTGCGCGGTATTTGACGCGGAAAGACAGGAAATAATTCTGTTTCTTGAAACGGCGGAGGAAATAAAGGACAGAAAATTCAAAATGCTTTTAAAGCAGATAATTCCCGCGTATATGACGCCCGCGAAAATAATGGCAATGACGGATTTTCCGCATACTCCGAGCGGAAAAATCGACAGAGTAAGGCTAAGAAAGGAATATGAAAATGGAAGAGATTAAAAGCAAAATCAGCGAATTTATCCGCGAAAAATTTGAAATAGGAGATGACCCAGATTTCACGGACGACGTTCATTTGTTTAACGAGGGCTTTGTCGATTCCTTCGGCGCGGTTGAGATTATTCACTTCGTCGAGGAAACCTTCGGTATACAGATAACCCAGCGCGACATCACGCTGTACCCGATGAACACTGTTAATGAAATAGCGGCGGTCGTAAAAAATAAAATCTGATGTGGTATTTACAGGCTGACGTATTATTCCGTCTGATTATCGCCTGCGCGCTTACCATACTCGTTTCGTTCGTATCGCGGAAGATTTTCAAAAAGGATTTCGGCGGCTTCGCGCTTCTTCTTTTTGATTTGGCAATACTTACGTATGTGTCATGGCAGCTTGCGGCTGCGTCGGCGGCGTATACAATAACGACGTACATTTTAATACGGATTTTAAAGCGGCTTAAAAAGACAAAGCGGTTTTGGTTTGTCGTATTCTGCTTTATGTGCGCGATACCGTTTTTCTACGGACGAATGACGGAATTTTTTCCGACACTGCCGAAAATCCTCGTATTCGTGGGAATTGCGTACAGTATGCTAAAGGCGATTGACACGCTTTATTTTGTGTATTATACGGACATGATAATTCCGCTTTTTACTTACGCGAATTTCATGCTGTTTTTCCCGACGTTTACCTCGGGTCCGATTTTCAGATACCGCGATTTTGCGAACGTGTTCAAAAACCCCGTTCCGTTCTCGCAGGTCTTATTTGTAAAAAGCCTTAAGCGGTTTATCCGCGGCATGTTCAAAAAAATGGTCGTGCTGTACTTTGTGACGACGCTGTTTAAGCATTTTATCGGGCTTGAGCCGCATTGGTATCTTAGCCTTGCGATTATAATTTTAAGCTATATAACGCTGTTTCTCGATTTGTCGGGCTACAGCGATATGGCAATAGCCATGGGCGGCGTAATGGGCTATACCGTCCCCGAAAACTTCCGAAAGCCGTGGGCGGCGGCGTCTTTTACACAGTTTTGGCGCAATTGGCATATAACGCTGAGCGACTGGGTAAGAGAGCATATATTCGTTGTTTTAAACGGCAGAAAGCTAAACCGTTTCGCCTCTGCTGCTGTCGGATTTATGACGATGTTTGTCATGGAAATGTGGCATGGTTTTTCACTGCCTTATGTTATAGGCGGCGTATATAACGGTCTGTGCATGGGACTTGAAAATCTGTTCGGTCTTACTAAAGCGGACAAGCGTAAAATGAAAAAACCTGTATATGTCCTTCGGTGTATTCTCGTAAACTTCGCGTTTGCGCTGAATACTTTGCTGTTTACGGTAACTCCGGAGCAATTTATTGAAATTATGAAAGGCTTAATCAAATGAAATTTTTAAAGCGTAATCTGTTCATCATTATTACAGCGGTAATTCTGATAGCGGCGGATATTTTTCTGACGTATGACAATTTCATAGTAAGAAGCAATTATTTTGTCAAAAACAATTTTGAGATAACGCAGTGTAAGCATCCCGAAAAGGTTTGGGACAAGGTGATTTTCGGCAATTCTGTTGTTGTTTCCTCTTTTATGGAGGATAAAAGCACATCGGGATATATAAATCTGGGCATAGATTACGGCGTTGTGACTGATTTGTGGGATATGATTCGGAAACACAACATCAATATAGGAAGCGACCTTGTAATCGGGCTTAATTATCTCACGCTTTATGATGATTTTGAAACTAATCCAACTTATATCTGGCATAAAAAATGGTATCAGCCCTACGCGTATTTTGAGCGTGACAGATTTTATCCTTTAATTGAAAATTGCTTTTCAAATTTATTAAACGGAAAAGACCCTATTCCTTTTAAGTATGCTGAACAGGAGAAATCAGTATATCACGGCATGGTTGCTGACCAGGCAATGAGAGCAAAGCTTGCGGAATATGAAGAAAAATATTTTAATCTGCCTTTAAGCGCATTTTCAAAAAACATGGAGGCTCTTGAAAAAATTATAAAATACTGTAAGCATCACAATATACGCGTTCGCGCGGTTTGGATGCCATGGAACACCAAATATGAAATGCCTGTATTGCTGAAAAATATAAAGCAGCAGGCAACCGATATTTTATCGGCGTATGATATTGAAATGCTTGACCTTGAAACGGAAATACCGATGGAATACTTTTACGATTCGGGTCATTTAAATTATGATATAGGCTCACCGAGATTTACAGAGAGGCTGGATAACTGGTTATGAAAATATTGAAAAAAATAGGCGTACTGCTTATATATTTAATAATGTTTATACTTGTCTGTATATTTTTTACGGGCAACGGAACTTTTATTTACGAGGGATTTTAAATGAAAAAAATATGCGTTTTTTTAGCCGCGCTTTTGGCGCTGATGATGAGCGCCTGCGGAACAACCGAAGAAAAGATTGACGACCCGGATATTATCAATGCGGCTTTTTTGTGCAGCCGTCAATGTATCGCGGACGGCTCGAACGCGTATAACCAGCTTCAAAGCTCGGTGCTTGCAACGCTTGAAACGGAAATTATAAGCCCCGATATGGATTTGGACTTGTCCGAATACGACTTGATTTATGTCGATAAGAGCGTAATGACCGAGCCCGCGTTTAATTCCCAAAAAATTGAGGACTATGTGTCGGGCGGCGGCAGCGTTTTCCTCGATAATGAGCTCTGCAACGCGTTCACGCTTGATTTTCTCGGCGCGCAGAGCATCAAAAAAATTGAAAACTGTCCCATTGAACTCGGTTATCCCGCAGAGGCGGACAAGGATATAAAGAGAATACAAGACCTCATTTACGATTTTATTCTTCTCTATAAAGACTATAAAAATTTTGACGTTTTATCCAAGATGGATTACGGCTACGGAATTGTTCCGAGCACGGCGCAGGTTATCGCGGGACAGGGCGAAGTGGGACTTTACACGCTTAATTCATTCGGAAACGGATATGTGTTTTTGACAAATCCTTTGCTTCCGAACGTCTTTTCCGTAAACAATCTTTCCCCGAAGGACACGGGAGAATATATGTCAGCGTCAACTGTCGGCGCAAATATTCTGATGCGCAGTTATTTTGCGGAATTTCTGTCGCTTAAAAAATACAAATACGCCGTTGAAAGAGTTCTCGGTTCGTTCGGCACGCGTAATATTGCGTGGGAGCTGCATTATGAGGACATCACGGGAATTAAAAACAAGTCCGCTATTGCCTTTGACGAAACGTGCAGAAAGTATCATCAGTTCCCGTCGTACACACTTATAAGAAGCCCGTATGTCTGGTTTGAAAGAGCGGAGAGTGTAAATTATATTTTAAATTCCAAGAACGGCTTTTCCATGGACTCCTATGAAAATATGTACGCATCGGGCAACCATATCGCGACAATGGGTTCATGGCTGAAGCTTGACAATTACACAAAAACGGCGAGCTTCTTTGAGGATTTGCCCGAATATATAAAGCGCGCCGCGCCGTATCCGATTGACTTCGACCATGACGACAAAATGGATATATTCTGCGGCAGCGCGGACGGGTATATTTACTATTATACGGGCAACGGTCTGAAAACGAATTATGAGGTCGGTGCGGCGACGTATATTACCGATACAAGCGGAACTCCGATAAATGTCGGCGGCTATTCCTCGCCCGTGCTTATGGATATAAACAACGACGGAAAATTAGAGCTTATGACGGGAACGGAAAGCGGTGTTGTGCACTGCTACCGTCACGAAACGGGACTTGCGTTTTCGTATCTCGGCAAAATTGAAACAGGCATGCCCGACTGTATTATAGATTTGGGCGACCTGAATAACGACAGCGTGGTAGACATGGCTGTCGGTTCAAGAAACGGCGAGCTGAGAATTTATTACGGCGGCGACGGCGACAATTATATAGCGGGCGTTGTCGGCTTCCAAGCCCCCATAACAATAGACTCGCAGCAGACACGGTGCGCGCCGTGTATTTTTGACACCGATAAGGACGGTGTCGCGGAATTGTACGCGGGAACATTTGAGGGATATATCGCAAAATACGCGCCCTACGGCACAAACAGTTATATTTTTGACGGTTATATAGACGGCAACGAGCTGAATTATAAAAACAATCATCATCTTAAATTCGGCAATAACTGCGTGCCGAGATTTTACGACATAAACAACGACAAATATCCCGACCTCGTCTGCGGTCAGCTTGAATACGGAATGGCTGTTCCGATTGACAGCGAATATTTCCCGTGCGAAAAAGAGCTGAAAGAACAAATTCAATACTGCAAGGACAACAATATTTATATCGGCGCGCATATCATGACGCACGAATATGCCGACGCGAAGCATGAGCAGTATGAAATCAGCATGCAGAAGGCGGCGTTTGAAAAATACGGACTGCAATGGGACGGGATAGGCGCAAACCAGCACACGTGGTTTACGTCAAAAATCGGCTACGACTCGAATTTTGATAACATGTCGGGCTATAACGGAACATATTTAAACGAGCTTAATTCGGGGCTTTATTGGAACAGCGGCTCGCAGACGCCGAACAGTAAAGCCGTTCCGCAGGTCAGCGCGGAAAATTCGATAAATATACCGTTCTATCTAATTAGTAACGTTAAGGACGGCTTACTTATGCTCCAGCCGTCAAATATTCCATACGGAAACAGCGGCTACGCTTATTTGAGCGCAAAATATGAGGTTCCCGTTCTGCTCTATGACCACTGCGATTATATTTATGACGACCCCATGGAGCAGGAGGAGCAGATGAAAAAGGTTAACGATTTTGTCGAAACGTATAAATACAGCTTTGTCGGCGAAAATCAGATGGCAAAGGCTGTCGCGGCGGCGTATAATACGCACGTCGAAGCAAAATGGGAATACGGAGAATTGAAAATTCATGCAAAAGAGGCGTCGTTTATAAAACCGCGTCTGTATGACGAAAATTATCAGAAATCCGTCGGCGTAAAGGTAATATTTGCGGACGGAACATATGTTGACAGCTTTAAAGCCGACGCGAATGTATGGTACGAAAAGGACAAGGCGTTTTATGTTTCACTTGACCGACCCGCGACGATAACAATAGGCGGGCAGCCGTATTCGCTCCATATTATAAGCGTCAATATCCCCGCGGAAATAAAAAAGGAAGCAAATAAAGCTTCCATTAAGTTCCACGATGGGGGAATGATGCAGGTTAAGGTTGAGGGCTCGGCGTCAACAGGCTGCGAGGGCTGGGAAATCCAAAAGGACAAGGACACCACAACCTTTACAAAATACGGCAAGGCTGAAACGCTCGAAATAATACAATAATTATTCCTTAATTAAATTATAGACTTCATTGCGCAATTCATGGTCGGTATCAAACAGACCGCGAATTGCGCTTGTTCTTGTTTTCGCGCCTTTTGACTTTATTCCGCGCGCCG
>CAZBXN010000087.1:0-6584 GCA_964496015.1 uncultured Lachnospiraceae bacterium
ATATAACCTCCGAAATCCGCGCGTTAAGACGCGATATTGACGAAAAATTTGTCGGCAGTGTCGGCGGTTTCAGCGAGCAGGAAACGGATATAACAAACAGCAACGAGGATTATTCCTACGACGAGGGCGGAATTACGCAAAGACCTGCCGTAAAAAGAACAGCGGAGGAGGACGAGGAATTTAAAAAATGGGAAAGCCGTTTAAATCAAAGACCTTCCGATGCGGCAAGACGCAAGAAATATCAGCCCGAGAGGAAAGAGGAATTTGAGGACGAAGAGGAAGAAAAGCAGGAAAAAGGCTCGGCGGTAAAGAACAAGGCGAAGGAGCTTTTAGGCGACATATTCCCGTTTAACGAGGATTGATTTATGATTAAGGAAGGAGTATCAAAATGAAGAAAAAAGGTATTGTGATTATTGCCGTAATCGCGGTTATCGTGATTATTGCGGGCTCTCTTATAGGCTCATACAACAGTCTGGTAAATCTTGAAGAGGGTACGAACGCGGCGTTTTCCGACATTCAGGTACAGCTGCAAAGACGCTCGGATTTAATTCCCAACCTTGTAAATACCGTAAAGGGCTATGCGGCGCATGAAACAGAGGTTTATACCGCGGTATCGGACGCGCGCGCAAAGCTTGCGGGCGCGGCGACGGTTGAGGAAACGGCGGCGGCGAACGGGGAATTATCGTCAGCGTTAAGCCGCTTGCTTGCGATTTCCGAGGCATATCCCGAATTAAAGGCGAATGAAAACTTCCTGTCATTACAGGACGAGCTCGCGGGAACGGAAAACCGTATCGGCGTTGCGCGTAAGGACTATAACGACAAGGTTCAGAATTATAACGTAAAAATCCGTTCGTTCCCGACAAGCATATTGGCGGGTATGTTCGGCTTTGACAAAAAAGAGCTTTTCGCGGCGGACGAGGGAGCGCAAAGCGTTCCGTCGGTTAATTTCTGATTATGAAAAAGAAATTCACCGCGCTTTTATGCGCTTTAATGACGCTTTTGTGCGTAACCGTATACGCCGCGGATATTCCGAATCCTACGGACAGGTTTTTCGTAAACGATTACGCGGAGGTCTTGGACAGCGAAACGGAAAATTATATATTCGACAGGGGAAAAGCCTATAATAACGGCGGCGGACCTCAAATTGTCGTGCTTACAATGAAATCAATCGGAAACGACAGCGTTGAGGATTTTTCAATCAGAACCGCGCGCGAATGGGGAATAGGGCAGAAGGACGAAAATAACGGCGTGCTTATTCTCTTGGTGACGGAAAGCCGCGATATTAGGATTGAAGTCGGCTACGGTCTTGAAGGCGTGTTAAACGACGGCAAATGCGGACGTTTTATCAGAAACGCGTCTGATATGCTGTCAGAGGGCGATTACAGCGGCGGCATAAAACAGATATATGACGATATTATCGGCGAGCTTGAAAATCCGACCGAGGACGAGGAGGACGAGGACGGCTTGGCGGCGGAAATTGTCATAGTTATAGCCGTTCTTCTGTTTATACTGTTTTTTTCGGGAGGCGGACGCGGCGGTTTCAGGCGCAGACGCTTTTACGGCGGAGGTTTTGGCAGCGGCTTCGGTGGTTTCGGAGGTTCGTCGGGCGGTTTCGGCGGCGGCTTCGGCGGTTCGTCGGGCGGTGGCGGATTTTCGGGCGGAGGCGGCAGCTTCGGCGGCGGCGGAGCAAGCGGAAAATTTTAAAAATATGAATAAATTATGAAGAAAAATCGGAAAATTTGTAAATTTTTGCTTGAAGTATCATAACAAATGTGGTACACTAAGAATAGGTATAATTACCAAAAATTTTTTAAAAGGAGACGAACATAATGGAAAAACTGTTCAAACTCAAGCAAAACGGCACAACCGTTAAAACTGAGATTATCGCAGGTATTACGACATTTCTTTCAATGGTGTATATACTCGCGGTAAACCCGTCAATCCTGTCGGCGGCAGGAATGGATTCCGGCGCTGTATTCACGGCAACGGCAATCTCCGCGGCATTCGCCAGCATCTTAATGGCATTTTTAGCAAATTACCCAATCGCTTTGGCGTCGGGTATGGGACTTAACGCGTATTTCGCGTACTCGGTATGCGTGCCTATGGCGCAGGCGGGTATTCAAAATCCGTGGCAGATAGCTCTTACGGCGGTTCTGGTTGAAGGTATCGTATTTATCATACTTTCACTCTTCAAATTCAGAGAAACGCTCGTAAACAAGGTTCCCGCAAACCTCAAATACGGCATATCGGCGGGTATCGGCTTGTTTATCGCTATTGTCGGCTTAAAGGGCGCGGGTATTGTCGTTGAGGACGCTTCAACGCTTGTAACGCTCGGCAATGTTGCAACGCCGCAGTTTGTGCTTGCAATGGTCGGTTTGCTCATTATTGCTATACTTCATCATTATAAAGTACCCGGCGACATTCTTATCGGTATTCTCGCTACGTGGGTACTCGGCATGATTGCGCAGGCTATCGGCTGGTATAAGGTTGATATTGACGCGGGCGTATATTCGCTTTTCCCGAGCTTTACAAAGGAAAGCTTTATCCCGACCGCTCCGTATCTGTTCAAGTTCGATTTCTCATACGTTGCAAATCATGTTATGGAATTTGTCGTAATCGTATTCTCGTTCCTGTTTGTTGACCTGTTCGACACGGTGGGAACGGTTATCGGCGTTGCGGACAAGGGTAATTTGCTTGATAAGGACGGTAATCTTCCCCGCGCGGGCGCGGCTTTGATGACGGACGCTATCGGTACGGTTGCGGGCGCATGCCTTGGTACTTCAACCGTAACAAGCTATGTTGAATCGAGTGCGGGCGTTGCTCAGGGCGGACGCACAGGTCTTACGGCTCTTACCTCGGGTGTATTGTTTATCGTAGCTATCGTGCTTTCACCGATATTCCTTGCAATCCCGGGCTTTGCGACAACTCCGGCGCTTGTATTCGTAGGACTTCTGATGATGTCCTCGGTTAAGAAAATGACTTTTGACGGCGACATTGCCGATGTTCTGTCGGGCTTTGTTGCTATAATCATGATGCCGTTTACATATTCAATCGCTAACGGTATTATGTTCGGTATTCTTACATGGGTTATCCTCAAAGTCTTTACAGGCAAGATTAAGGATGTTCACCCCGTTATGTGGGTTTCAAGCGCGCTGTTCGTGCTTAGAATTATAACTCTTGTTGTTAAATAATTAAAGGTAAATAAAAAGAAATACAGGCTTTAAAGCCTGTATTTCTTTTGTTTAAATTAAAGTCCTGTTGCAAATTCGACAATACCGTTTTCATCTACCTTTATTGTCCCGATACTAAGACCGTTTCCGCTTGTGTCAATCAAATTTCCGCTTTTGTCATAGACAGAGTATATTATATTGTGCTTGTCTGAATATGCACCGCCGCCTAACATATAATCCATATAATCATAGGTAATATAAGTTTTATCATTTTTTAAAATAGGAACATTCAGCATATCAGCGGCATAGCTTGTATAAGCACTTTCAGAATTTGGATTTACAACCATATTGTCGCTGCCAATTTGTATTTCATAAAAAAATTCTACTTTTGATGTGTCTATAATTTCATTATTTTTATAAAGGTCAATAGGCAGGGCAAGGCTAATATCAATTTTTCCGTTATCCCACTTTATATCGTTAATTACATTCAATTTTTCAAATATTTCCCTCAGCGGCAAATATACCTCACCGTTTTCGATAAACGGCTTATTTGTAAGCTCAATTTTCTCGCCGTTGTTTGTAATTTCAACCGTATAATCATTTGTCGCAAAATCAGATAAGACACCGCTTGCAAATACCGTTGTGCCGAGCATTACCACCGCGATTACCGCCGACAATACCGACACAAGCTTGCTTGTTTTCCTTTTATTCCTAATCATTTCAAATCTCCTTTTCAATACCCTTTTACTGCTTGCCATTTGTGTGGTGAGCGGAATTTTATTTGATTTGCCATTGTGCAGTAACGACAAAATCGTATTGATATAGCTCATTTCCTCGTTTCCGTTCATATTTTGCACAGCCGCCATATCGCACGAGATTTCACATTCCGTATTTATCTGCGCTGACACATACCATATAACAGGATTGAACCAGTGCAGACATTTAACAAGCGATACAAACCATTTGTATAAAATATCGTGCCGCTTAAAATGCGTCATTTCGTGGCGGAGTATATTATTTAGCTGTTCCTCCGTAAGCTCCCTTGCAGGCAAAACAAGCGTTGGTCTGAATATTCCCGTCATAAATGGCGAGGAAGTGTTTTCCCATACCCGAACCGTAACCCTTTTATCCGTAAAATTTGCAAGCTCGGGGCAGGGAACAACAACAGAATTTCTCCGCATTTTTATTATAAGCCTCATATAGCCGATAATGTGCGTGAGAAGCAGAATAACCGTCCCTGCAAGCCATAAATAAGCCAAAATGTCCATGCGGTTGTTAAAAAATCCCCTTGCAAGGCTTGAAAAAGCGCTTGTTTTCATCGTCGGCAGTGGGGCAGGCTCGGTGTTGTCCGTAATTTGCGTTGTCTGCGCTGTTTCTGCCGTTTGCGCTGTCTGCACCGCCGCAACAGGCGGAATTTCCGCTTTTTGCGGCAGAGTAAAACGCACAGGCAAAATCATTACGGCAAGCACTGCAAGCCATATGTAATAATGCCACGAGTAACCGAAAATTCGCTTCGTGAGCGGTTTTGTAAGCGCAATAACCGCCGCAAGACATGAGCCCGCAAGCGAGGTAATAAGCAATGCTTTAAAAATTTCACTAAGCATGGTTTATTCCTCCTTGTCCTCGAATATCGCCCTCAATTCCTTTATGTCCTCGTCCGAAAACTGTTCTTCCTCAAACAATGACGCGACCAAATTCTGCGCCGAACCGTCAAACAGATTTTTAATAAGGCTTTTTACCTGCGATTTTTTGTACGCCTTTGCGGTAAGTATCGGAGTGTAATACCACGCCTTGCCGCGCCTTTCGGCAGACAGCGCACCCTTTTCCACGAGCCGCGCCAAAAATGTAGCGATTGTCGTGCGTTTCCAGCCCTTTTCCTCGACGGCTTTCCCGATTGCCGTTGAGCCTATCGGCTCGTCCGCTTTCCACACAACCTTCATTATTTCAAGCTCCGCTTCACCAATGTTAATATTTGTCATAAGGCATACCTCCAACGTGTTCTACTTTTGTCGACATACATAGTCTACCACTATAGACATAGTTTGTCAAGGGCTTTTTTGAAAAAATTTGAAAATCGGTCATTTGAGAGGGTTTTATGCAAAAAGGCGGGGACACCCCGCCTTTTTCGCTATGTTATTTTCCGCAGCCGCATGACGGCTTTATGCCTATACCCGTGATTTTCTTGTGCTTTAAATCCTCCTGTAGGTTGTTTAATGCTTCACCGAAGCGCTGGAAATGCACAACTTCCCTCTGGCGAAGGAATTTGATTACCTCGTTAACGTCGGGGTCGTCGGACAGGCGCAGGATGTTGTCATACGCCGCGCGAGCCTTTTGCTCTGCTGCCAAATCCTCGAACAAGTTTGTTATCGCGTCGCCTGTTACGGCGATTGATGCGGCGTTAAACGGCGCTCCCTGCGAGCTTTGCGGATACACCGACGCGCCGTTGTCGGCATAATACTGCCACGACGCCATTTTCGTCCATTCCTCGGGCGGTACGCCGCTGCACAGCTGTGACACGAGCGAACCGACCATTTCGAGGTGTCCGAGCTCCTCTGTACCAATATCCGTCAGCAGACCTTTAGTCATATCGTTCGGCATGGTATACCGTTGGGTGAGATACCTCAGCGACGCCCCCAATTCACCTGCGGGACCGCCATATTGTGTGATGACAATATTTGCAAGGCGGGGGTTCGGGTTTTTAATTCTGATGGGACGCTCCAAAAATTTATTATAAGAAAACATCAGTTATTCGCCTCCTTTTCCCACGGCCACGGAGAATCGAGCCATGTAAACTCGTCAAAGCCGGCAGCCGAGAACGGTGTCAGCGGACCGTATTCCTTTTCAAAATTACCTCTTAATTTCTGCGTTTTTTGAACAAGCTGCTTAAACATTTCAAACGCCTTTTTATCCTTCGGGTGTGTGTCGAGGTAAAGCAGCATATCATACGCCGCAAACCCGTAGCTCTGTATTTGCTCCAATGCTTCAGTCTTGGACATTCATACCGCCTCCCCATCTTTTGCAAACCGTACCGTATTCGCATATACTCAAGTCGAGTTCGGGGAAAACAGTTCCCTGATTTAACGCCTGGCACACCTCGTATACCTCGTTAAGCTCCTGATACGGAACATAACCGTAGCCGACGCAGCCACACGACGGAAATATACAGCATGGCGCATTTTTTACATCTTCCACATTTATCACTCCTTATATTATTTAGACATATGTCTATGTTTACATAATATGCAAAAACGGGATTTTACGTTCCCTTACGGGAGTTTGCGGCTGTTTTCTATGATAAATAAAAAATCGGAATGGAGCGAAGTCCATTCCGATATGGTAGCGGTAAGTGGATTTGAACCACTGACACTGCGGGTATGAACCGCATGCTCTAGCCAACTGAGCTATACCGCCATA
>CAZBXN010000088.1:0-6583 GCA_964496015.1 uncultured Lachnospiraceae bacterium
GTTCTCTAACCTAAACACTCGTTGCGGAACGGTCAAAACCATTCCTTACTTTGTATCTGAATTATATCATAAAAAATTAAACATGTCAAGCATCTGCGCGCTGAAACAGGCGTGTTTTTTTATTTTAAAAGCTTTTTAATATCCTTCGGGTTTACGTGCACCATGCAATGCTTTACGTTCGGGAAGGCGTTTTCAATGCTGTGATGCACCTTTTCCGCGATTGCGTGGGCTTTATAAAGCGTAAGATTACCGTCCGCGCCTATTTCTATATCTACATAAATTTTTGCGCCGAAAAGACGCGTTTTTAAATCGTCAATCGTCAATACGCCCTCCTGCGCCATTACAACCGCGCGGATTTCATTGCATAGCGCTTCATCGCATGACCTGTCCGTAAGCTGATTTACCGCGTCGTAAAAAATATCCCATGCGGCTTTTGCGATAAATATACATATGATAATACCCGCTATAGGGTCGCATATCGGATAACCGAGCCGCGCGCCCAAAATACCGACAAACGAGCCGATTGAGGACAGCGCGTCGCTTCTGTGGTGCCACGCGTCAGCCATAAGCGCGGTTGACGATATTTTTTTCGCCGCATGTTTTGTGTAGTGATACATCCATTCCTTAACGGCTATAGAAACGAGCGCCGCGATAAGCGCGGTAAGCCCCGGCGCGGCAAGATTACCGCCCGCGCCGCGTATGATTTTAAGTACGGAATGATAGCCTATTCCGAGCCCTGTCGCGAACAGCATTACTGCCAAAAGAATTGAAAATACACATTCTATTCTCTCATGACCGTACTGGTGCGACCTGTCGGACTTTTTCGACGCTATATTTATGCCCGCGATAACCGCGATTGAGCTTATGACATCAGACGCGCTGTGAACGGCGTCCGAAATCATTGCGCTTGAACCTGCGATAATTCCCGCGCCAAGCTTAAAAACCGACAAAATGAGATTTACCGCTATACTCACAACAGAAACGCGGGTTGCTATTTGCTTGTTTTCTTCCATTTTAATTCTCCTCATATACCAAAAATTCCCGCGAAACAGTTTATTGAACCGTCCCGCAGGATTATACCTGCTGCCAAAAATCGCCCGGCGCGCAATTTTGCCGCCTGTTCAGTTAATATCATAATATGCGTTTTATTTGCTAATTGACACTAAGTATACAGGATTTTTTGACGGGTGTCAAGAGTTATTTTGCAAACATTTTCACAAAAAATTCAGTGAAAATTCACAAAATATACAATATTTTAACCAAAAATCAAATTGACAAACCATTCCTTTTATAATATAATATATGTAACGAAAACAAATGGAGGTATAAATATGGCACTCAATGTAATAAACGAGGCAAAACGCTGTTTAAACTGCAAAAAACCCATGTGCAGAACGGGCTGTCCGATAAACACGCCGATACCAGATATGATACATACTTTCCTTGAGGGCGACATCACAAAAGCGGGCGAAATGCTTTTTGAAAACAATCCCATGTCGATAGTATGCTCGCTTATCTGTAACCATGAAAATCAGTGCGAGGGACACTGCGTATTAAATCATAAGGGCGCGCCCGTGCAGATAAGCAGTATTGAAAATTACATTTCCGAAAACTACTTTGACAAGCTGTCGTTTAAAAACATAGAGAAAAACGGTATGAAGGCGGGCATTATAGGCTCGGGCCCCGCGGGAATAACAATCGCGATTTTGCTTGCAAGAAAGGGCTATGACATCACGATTTTCGAGTCAAAGGAAAAAATCGGCGGCGTACTTCAATACGGCATACCCGAATTTCGTCTGCCGAAAACCATTCTTGCCAGATATAAAAGAAAGCTATGGGAGCTCGGCATAAAAATCCGCCCGAACACATCAATCGGCACGACGATAAGCGTTGACGATATGTTCCGCGACGGCTACAGCGCAATATTTATCGGCACGGGAGTATGGAAGCCGAACACTCTGCATATCAAGGGCGAAACGCTCGGAAACGTGCATTTTGCGATAAATTATCTGACAAACCCCGATGTTTATAATCTCGGCGAAAGCCTGAATATTATCGGCGCGGGCAACTCCGCTATGGACGTCGCGAGAACGGCGTTAAGGCACGGCTGCAAAAAGGTCACGGTATTTTCGAGAAGCGACCATCTGGCAGCGAGCGAGCGTGAGGTCGAATACGCGAAAATTGACGGCGTTGATTTTGTAATGCACGTTGAGCCTGTGGAAATTACGGACGAGGGAGTTGTGTTCGTCGAGCTTGAATGTGACGGTCACGGTCACCTCTATCCGATACGCGGCACCGAGGATTTGTACCCTGCCGACTCCACGATTATAGCTATAAGTCAGGGCCCGAAGGACAGAATTGTTTCGACAACAACGGGTCTTGAAGTAAACGAAAAAGGACTTCTCGTAACGAATACCTTCGGCGAAACAACGCGCGACGGAATTTTCGCTTCCGGCGACGTCGTAAGGGGCGCGAAAACGGTCGTCGAGGCGGTTAATTATTCAAAACAGGTCGCCGACGCAATGGACGAATATATGCAGAAGCTCCACGAGGATAAAAATAATTTATAATACAAAAAATCAGCGGAATATCCGCTGATTTTTTATATTCTCTTTACTGGTGCACATTCTTCCCTGCGGCGTGCTTATCGACGAGCACGGAATTTGTTTCGAGTTTATTTCCGTATATGTCGCGAATATCGTATTCAAGCATATATTTACCCGTTTCGGGTGTTTTTTCTGTGATTTTCACTCCGCCGAAGCCGACCGTAAACGGTTTCCCGAGAACATATCCGCCGTCGTTCGTATCAAATATCGGCGTAATTCTGTCAAAAAGCCCGATTTCCTCCAGATACCTGTCAGCCTTGCCTGTTTCATCAATTCCGCGCCATGCGCCGAGAATTTCATATTCTCCCGTTTCGGGGTTATACGCCGCGCGGATATTTGTCTTATCGCCGTTTATAATAACAGGGATTGAATAGATTTTATACGCGCCGCCCCAGCCCGCAAAATTCATTGTAACAAGCCTGTTATTGAGCATCGGGATTTTTTTCAAATCATATGTAAACAGTCCGCTGTCCCACTGACTGTCGGGCTGACTGTCGGTGAACAGATATTCATACACGCCGTTATTGTCGTTATTGTAATGATAAACATTAACTCCCACGCTTTTTACGGTGTCCATATTCCCGCCGATATTAAGCTCGTAATAATCGTCTTCGTTTACAGACGTGTAATTCAGAAAATTCTGCATTTCGTTATTATACTCTGTCCTTGCCTGAAAAGGAGGACTGCCGCCCTCGGACGGGGACTGAGCGCCTTTAACAATGCTGTTGAGATATATATTATAATTGCTGCTAACCGAAACCTCCATATATTTATCAACTGTTTCGGGGTTATTGTCAAGCGGATAAAATACGCCTATTCCCGCCGCGCCGTCATGATATTTTCCGTTCCGCACATAAATAACGGCTTCATTAAGCACCTGACCGAGCAAATCGCTTGTCGTTCCCGTGTTTTCCTGCACGATTGAAGCGAGGTTGGCAAGGTCTACCATATTCGAGCGTCCCTCGTTCGCGGAATTTGCGCCGAATATATGGGTTTGCTGTAAATTCCTCTGTAATTTTGCAAAGTTTGAAAGTCCGTCCTCCGCTGTCAGCATAACTCCCGCCAGACCGTCAAAGGACTGCGCGAGCGTTGAAACTTTCGATAAATCCGTAACGGCGACCGACGCCGTTTCCGCTGTCCGCCCGTCATATCCGTGATACGCCGCATCGCATATAACCTTGCTTATTTCGCCCGTGTTTGCGTCGGGATTGTCTATTATACATTGTATTGCCTCGGCATAATTCCAGCACGCGGGAGAATACTCCGCAGGCGCAATCATATAATCGCCGTACTGCGACAGCGCCGACGCCGTTTCAAGACTTCCCATAAGGCTCGCGTCAAAGCCGATAATATCGAATTTGACTTCCGTAAGACTTATCGCGTAGGAAATTTCTTCAAGGTTAAGACAGTCGTTTTCGTAAAGCTCGTCAAAAGCCGCGCCCGTCATACTGCCGCCGCCGTGATTAAAAATTACCGTCATATAATGGTTTGCGGGATATGTTTTAATTCCCCACTGCAAAAAATCGCGGAAAGTTCTGTAATTTCCCATATCCGCCGAAGCCGTCTGGTCGGCGAGCAGCATACTTCCGTTCTGCATTTCAAATCTTTGCAGATAGTCTGGATAAACTCCCTTTGTATGCCATTCGCTGCTGCCGCCCGTTTCAACAACGACATTTATATTCTCGGGATAATTAAGGGAACGCAGTTCCTCTAAGCACTTTGACGCCTCGCCGTTCAGCGATTCCATATCGCCGCCGCACATATAGACAAGAATTGTCCACGCTGAGCCTGTAGAGGGCTGCTTCTGCACCCTTTCCATCGTTACCGCAGTCTTGCCGCCGCAGGAGCATAAAGCAAAAACCGAAGCCGCCGCAAGCAGCATTGCAATAAATTTTTTCATAAGCGAAAAAACCTTTCTGCCCGAGCTTGTTTTCGCCTTTTTCCGTGTCGGGCAAACGGAAAAAGCTTTATATAAAGCAAAAGGCGTTGTAATCCCTCGGACTGCAACACCCTTTTAATTTTATGTTCTATTAGTCCTGAGCAGGCGCTCCTACCGGACAAACACCCGCGCAAGCTCCGCATTCGATACAAGTATCGGGGTCTATAACGTATGATGAATCACCCTCGCTTATCGCGCTTACGGGACATTCAGCAGCGCAAGCTCCGCAACTGATACATTCGTCTGAAATTTTATATGCCATTTAAAATACACCTCCTTAACCTACTGTTACAGACAGTATACCATATTTTTTTTAAATCTTCAAGAGATTTCAACGGTTATTTTGGTTAGCAGGGCTTAATTTTTGTCAGCGCGTTTAGATTTTTTCGCAGGCTCAATCTCATCAGCCTTATAATCTCTTAAAACCTTCTCGTTGTCATCTTCAAAACAAACGTTTACTATACCTCTTAAAATACTTACATGATTGACCTTGCCTATACCGTCAGGTGTTTTAACGGTCAGACCCTGCTTGGGCAGTGATTTTATCAATTCCTCGTAAGTATCCTGTTCAAATTTTAAGCAGCACATCAGTCTGCCGCATGCGCCCGAGATTTTTGACGGGTTCAGCGACAGCCCCTGCTCCTTTGCCATTTTTATCGAAACGGGCACAAATTCGTCAAGAAACTGCGAGCAGCATAAGCTTCTTCCGCATATACCGATACTGCCCAAAGCCTTTGATTCGTCGCGCACTCCGATTTGACGCAATTCTATTCTCGTTCTGAAAACAGTCGCCAAATCCTTTACCAGCTCGCGGAAATCAACGCGTCCCTCGGCAGTAAAGTAAAACAAAATCTTGCTGCCGTCAAAGCTGTATTCCACCTCGACAAGCTTCATATCAAGCTTATGCTCCTTAATTTTGTCAAGACATATCTTAAACGCTTCCTCTTCTCGAAGCTTATTTTCCCGTTTTATGCGTCTGTCGTCGTCGGTCGCTATTCTCGTCACGCCCTTTAAAGGCTTTGAAAACTGTTCCTCCGATAACTCCTTGTTGCCGATTACGACAGTTCCCATTTCCATACCACGCGTGGTTTCGACAATTACCTCATCGCCCGCCTTTAAATCAAAGCCCGACGGATTGAAATAATATGTTTTCCCTGCGGGTTTAAATCTTATTCCAACAATATTTTTCATCTATTATCACCCTGTTTTTTCATTAAAGCCGTAATATAACTTCTCATTTCCTTTGAAGGCTCGAAAACAACCGCCTCGTCAAACCCCGATTTATTGTAAACAATACGCATCAGACCCTTTTTGGAAAAAATCTTCGGCGTCATTTTATATATGTTTTTCGCGCTGATTTTTTCATTGGCTGACGCAATTTTCACTATATTGCTTATATCAAAATCAACCTCCTTGTTTCTTTTGCCTATAAGACGGTTGATTTTTACGCGGTTATTTTTAACTGAATATATAAAGGTCGAGCTGTAGCGCGTAAGCACAAAAAATACGATAACGCAGTACGCCAGAAGCATTATTATGCCTCCGATTACCCTGTAATTCTGCATTTTTGACGTAAGCACCTGACCGGTTAAATACACGATAACCGCCCAGATAAGCGTGAAAATAAACTCCTTGCCGCCCGCTTTTCGCTGCTCCTCCATATATTCTAATCCTTTCATTTTCTACTATTATAATATATTTTAATCAATTTGTCAAATCCGCGGCTATTTGCGTCTGATTATGCCTATCGCTTCGCTTATCGTGCGCACTCCGTAGGCGGTAAAGCCGTCGGGAACTTTTACCGAGCGCAGCGACAGCTTTGGGACAATCGCCGTCTTAAAGCCGAGCTTTGACGCTTCATTAAGCCGTTTTTCAAGCTGCGAAACCGAACGCAGTTCGCCGCCCAAGCCGACCTCGCCTATAAACATCATATCCGTCGGCAGCGATACGTCCATCTGGCTTGTCGCAATTGCGGCGCATATGCCGAGGTCTACGGCGCGCTCGTCAATACGCAGTCCGCCCGCGACATTTATATAAA
>CAZBXN010000089.1:0-6559 GCA_964496015.1 uncultured Lachnospiraceae bacterium
CGTACCGATTATCTTTGCGTTAATCATCTGAATTTTCCTCCATACTGCTGACATTTTTTATAATTTCTTCGATTATATTTGTTTCAACAAATCGCTTAGCCTGTTTTATCGCGGAATATACCGCTTTTGCGTCCGACGAGCCATGACCTTTTATAACCGGCTTTTTCGTTCCGAGAAGCGGCGCTCCGCCGTATTCGCGGTAATCCATTGTCTGCTTAAAATCGTTTATGTTCTTCATTACGCAAAGAGCAGCAAGCTTTGTCATAATTCCCTTTGTAAAAATTGATTTTACCATGCCGCCGACCACATGCCCCATGCCTTCAACCGTCTTTAATATCACATTGCCGACAAAGCCGTCGCAGGTTATAACGTCAGCCGTGCCCTCCATTACGTCCCTGCCTTCGATATTTCCTATAAAATTAACGGGCGCGGTTTTAAGACGCGGATAAGTTTCCTTTGTAAGCTCGTCGCCTTTTCCCTCCTCCTCACCGTTCGACATAAGTCCGACTGCGGGATTTGGTATACCCATTACATTTTTCATATAAATACTGCCCATAACGGCGAACTGCACAAGATTTTCTGCCTTGCAGTTTGTGTTTGCACCAGCGTCTATAAGCATCTTCGGACCCTTTGCCGACGGCAGAAGCGCCGCAAGCGCAGGGCGCAGAACGCCTTTTATTCTGCCGACTATAAGCAGTCCCGAGGCTAAAAGCGCGCCTGTGTTTCCCATGGACAGCAGCGCGTCGCCCTTACCGTCTTTCAGCAAATTTGCCGCAACGACGATTGACGAGTCCTTTTTATGCCTTACCGCCTTTGCGGGTTCCTCATGATTGCTTATAACGTCGTCGGCGTTTACGATTTCAACATCGCCGTATGTATATTTTTTCATCTCACGCTCTATAATCTCGCGCTTACCGACAAAAATTATACCCGTCCCAAGCTCCCGTGATGCTTTACATCCCGCTTCAACAGGTGCTTCGGGCGCATTGTCGCCTCCCATAGCGTCAATAATTATTTTCATTACCGTTACCTTTCTACCGCAAGCGAAAATTTACCGCGGAATACTTCTTTCATGTTTACCTTTATAAAAACGTGTACTATATACTCGTTTTTTCTCGTTCGTATTACCTCCGAGCGCGCAAAAAGCTTATCGCCCGCGTGCGCCTCGCTCACATACTTTACATTCGCGACTTTTACAAGCGCGGCTTTCGCATTTATGACGCTCAAAGCGAGATTTTCAGCGAAAGCGTATATGCACTGTCCTTTTACTATATTAGTCTTGTCAAAGCACATTGTTTCGTTTGTTTCAAGCACGGATATTCCGTTATGAAACAAGTCAAGCTCCAGCAATTCGCCTTCGGAATGAAGCGCGTTCATGCCGCCTACGGCAGCGGTCTTGACACGCTCCCTATATTCGGCTATTCCGAGCTCCGCGCGGTCAATACGGATTGTGGAAAGGCTAACGCCGCATTTTTTTGCAAGTTCCTCGTCCTTTAAAAAAGGCTCTTCTTTGATTTCACGAAGTAAAAACGCATGACGCTCTTTTTTATCCATTTTTCCGCTCACCCCTTGCTTTGACTGAATTACTAATTCCTATTAGTATCTGGTACCAAATAATTATATCTCATTGCTTCCCTCTTTGCAACAATATTTTGCGCAAATAATTAAACATTGTCTGTTTTAACAAATTTTGCCTGTATTTTTTATACAATATTTACTATTTGTCACAAAACAAACGCAATATGATGTAATTTGATACAGAACAATATACTATATTTTGTGTCGGAATATGTAAAAAGCTGCCGCATATGCGGCAGCTTTTATTATTCAACATCTTTGCACTTTTTACAGCAGAAATCGCATTTGCTGTCTGCCGCGGGTTCAATGCCCTGCTTTTTCTTATAGTCCTCAATCGCAGACTGAATAGCCTCCTCTGCAAGCACCGAACAATGAATTTTCTCGGGCGGAAGTCCGTCAAGCGCCTCCATAACGGCTTTATTCGTAAGCTGCAAAGCCTCGTCAACGCTCTTGCCTTTCACCATTTCCGTAGCCATTGAGCTTGTCGCGATAGCCGCGCCGCAGCCGAAGGTCTTGAATTTCACATCTTTTATAATATTGTCCTCAATATCCATGTAAATTTTCATAATATCGCCGCATTTCGCGTTGCCTACCTGACCTACCGCGTTCGCGCCCTCAATTTCTCCGACGTTTCTCGGATTTGAGAAATGGTCCATAACTTTTTCACTGTACATATTTATTCACTCCTTTTTATTTTTTAATTTCTTCATACAACGGGGACATATCCCTTAGTCTTTGAATTATCGGCGGCAATACCTCCAATACATAGTCTACGTCCTCGTCCGTCGTGTCGTCGCCTACGCTTAATCTGAGCGAACCGTGCGCTATTTCATGCGGCAGCCCGATTGCAAGCAGTACATGCGACGGGTCGAGCGACCCCGAAGCGCACGCGCTTCCGCTTGACGCCGCGACGTCCTTCATATCAAGCATCATGAGTATTGACTCGCCCTCTACATATTTAAATGAGAAATTCACGTTATTGCAAAGCCTGTTATCGCCTGTCGCACCGTTTAAGCGGCAATACGGGATTTTTTCCTGTATGCCGTTAATCAGCTTATCGCGAAGCCTTGTCATTTTCTTCACGTTCCCGTCAAGGTCGTTTACCGCGATTTCAAGCGCTTTTGCAAGTCCCGCAATACCTGCTAAATTTTCGGTAGCCGCGCGTTTTCCGCGTTCCTGACCGCCGCCATGAATGAGATTATCAATTTTTACGCCGTTTCTGACATACAACATTCCAACGCCCTTCGGTCCGTGGAACTTATGCGCCGAAAGCGACAGCATATCCACTCCCAAATCGCGGACATTTATCGGCATATGCCCGATAGCCTGAACCGCGTCGGTATGAAAAATGATTTTATTCTTCTTTGCAACCTCGGCAATTTCCTTAATCGGTTCAATCGTGCCGATTTCATTATTGGCAGTCATAATGCTTATAAGTATCGTGTTTTCCGTAATCGCGCTTTCCACCGCCTCGGGGCTTACAACCCCGTATTGGTCAACGTCGAGATACGTTACCTCAAAGCCGTGCTTTTCAAGATACTCGCATGTGTGCAAAACCGCATGATGCTCAATTTTTGAAGTTATAATGTGGTTTCTCTTACCTTTATTCGCCATAGCAATTCCTTTAAGAGCCCAGTTGTCAGCCTCGCAGCCCGAGCCCGTAAAGTAAATTTCGTTTACATTCGCCGCGCCGATATTTTTTGCAACACTCTCGCGCAGTTTATAGAGCGCCTGTTCGGCGTCCCTGCCAACCTTA
The DNA here is from genome assembly GCA_964496015.1 of uncultured Lachnospiraceae bacterium. Classification (GTDB taxonomy): domain Bacteria; phylum Bacillota; class Clostridia; order UBA1381; family UBA1381; genus JALEPO01. Next base: position 3,335 of record CAZBXN010000089.1, read on the forward strand.
TAAAATTTTGAGGAAGCGTTTCCGAATATATCCGTATAATACGGAAGCATTGCGTCAAGCACTTCCTTTTTCATATAAGTAGTAGCGTTATTATCCATATAAACGCCCATTACTTTCATCTCCTGTCATGTAAAAGTTGTATGAATGATTATTCATACATCACTATTTTACTCCACATTTTGGATTTTGTCAAGATATTTTACTGTTATTTGTAAATTTTCAGGAATTATCAAAATAATTTTCTCCCGTTATTTGATTTTTTATCCTTATTATGATACAATAGAAATGAATTTACATAAAAGGCGGTGAAATTATGGCTGTTTCCTTTACGGGAGGAATAAAAATAAGAAATAAACGCAAATCCTACGGCGATACGCCGTCTTTAGAGCTGCCTATGTGCAGCGAGCATGTTTTTCCTCTTTTGCAGCATATCGGAACGCCGATTGAACCGCTCGTAAATATCGGCGACACGGTAAATGCCGGTCAGAAAATAGCGGACGCGGAGGATTACCTCGCGCTTCCCGTTCATTCGTCCGTTTCTGGCTGTGTTACGGATATTCGCGAAACGGTAACGCCGCTTAATGAAAAATGTCTGGGAATTGTAATTCAAAACGACGGGCTTTATACGCCCGAAGAAAAAGCCGCGAACGATATTTCACCCGAGGTTTACACAACGCGCGAGCTTTTATGGCTTATCCGCGACGCAGGAATAGCCGAGCCCGACGGAACGCCCGCGCATATAAGGCTAAATCCGTATAAGAGCGTCAGATATATTATCGCAAACTGTGCCGAAAGCGACTCTTACGTCACATCAAAAAGGCGGATAATCGCGGAGCATACGGAGGATATTATAGCGGGTCTTAAAATTGCCATGCGTATTTTGAATTTAAAAGAGGGGTACATAGGCATTGAAAATGATATGAAAGGCTGTGTAAATAAAATAAAACAGCTTATCAGATATGATAATTCAATGATTTTAACCACTCTGAAATCAAAATATCCGCAAAGCGACGAAACGCAGATGATTAAAGCCGTCACGGGTCAGGACATTCCGACGAATTCGGTTGTGGTAGACGCGTGTACCCTGTATGAAATATCGCAGGCAGTAAATCACGGCAAAAGCGTAACGTCAAAAATAATAAGCGTAGCAGGCGATTTTATAAACCGTCCCTCAAACTTTACCGTTCCTCTCGGCGTACCCGTCTCATTTCTTATTGAGAACGCGGGCGGACTGTCGGACAATGAATATAGTCTTGTCATAGGCGGCGGAATACGCGGAAAAGAGATAAAAGACATATCGGCACCCGTTATTAAGTCAACATCATCTGTTCTCGCGTTGCCCAAACGTGCAGTTGAAGCGTCAAATTCATCATGCTCCTCGTGCAGAAAATGTATCGGAAAATGTCCTATGCGAATAAATCCGAAGCTTTTGAGCAGTATCGGAGATGTTAAAAAAGCGGCGGATAATTTTATCCTCGACTGCACCGAATGTAATATATGCTCTTATATCTGCCCGAAAAAGCGCAATCCTATGCAAAAAATCATTGATTTGAAAAGTAAGCTTGAGGGTTGATACGTGAATTGACAAGCACAACGAAAAAGTATAAAATACATTTATATAATGAAAGGATTTGATTTTATGGTTGGATTTATAGGAAACGGAAATATGGGAAGAGCGATAATTGACGGCTCAATTTCGGGAAAAGCTCTCGCGCCGTCTGAAATAATCGTTGCCGACATTGACAAAGACGGTTTGGACGTGATGGCAAAGCAATACGGTGTTGCCGTTACTTTAAATAACAATGACGCCGCAAAGTCGGATATTCTGTTTTTAGCAGTGAAGCCGAATGTATTATATCGTGTGATAGACGGTATTAAAGACACAGTATCGGAAAATACGCTTATTGTTTCAATCGCGGCAGGACAATCAATCGGAAAAATAGAAGCGGCTTTCGGCAAAAAAATAAAGCTTGTCCGCGTAATGCCGAACACTCCCGCGCTCGTCGGCGAAGGAATGGCGGCAATTTCATCAAACAAAAACGTCACGGAAGATGAAAAAAACAAAATATTGGAAATATTCAGAAGCTTTGGAAAAGCCGAGGAAATTCCCGAATATCTTATGGACACCGTAACGGCTGTAAGCGGCTCGTCGCCGGCTTACGTGTTTATGATGATTGAAGCAATGGCGGACGCGGCGGTAATCGGCGGTATGCCGAGAAATCAGGCGTATATTTTCGCCGCGCAGGCTGTGCTCGGCAGTGCGAAAATGGTTCTTGAAACAAAGCTTCACCCCGGAGCACTCAAAGACATGGTATGCTCCCCCGCAGGGACAACGATTGACGCAGTTGCCGTACTTGAAGCAGAAGGATTTCGCAGCGCGCTTATAAAGGCAATGAAAGCGTGCATTGATAAATCAAAGGAATTGGGATAATCGCTAAATATGTCAAGCAATAAAAAAATGCCCTCTCGGGCATTTTTTTAATTCAATTCCACTTTACCGATAATGTCGTTTATATCGTTTATGCCGTGCCGTGTCATGTAGTTTTCCATATCCTTTTTGACGGATAAAACCAAGTCGGGCTTTAGGAACAGTCCCGTGCCAAGCGCGACAAGCGACGCACCCGCGAGCATAAATTCAATCACGTCATCACCGCTCATAACGCCGCCCATACCGATTATCGGTATTTTAACCGCCTGATGAACCTGATATACCATTCTGACCGCGACAGGCTTCACGGCAGGCCCTGAAAGCCCGCCCATATTATTCGCGAGTATCGGCCGCCTTGAATGAATATCAATACTCATGCCGAGGAGCGTATTTATAAGCGACAGTCCGTCCGCGCCGCCGTCCTCCGCCGCTTTTGCAATATCGGTAATTGATGTTACATTCGGTGAAAGCTTTACGACAAGCGGTTTTTTACAGCGTTTTTTGACAGCCGCCGTAAGCTCGTTTACAACCTTCGGGTCTGTTCCGAATGCAAGCCCGCCGTGTTTTACGTTTGGGCACGATACGTTCATTTCAATTATCGAAACGTCTGTATCCGACAGAATTTCCGCCATTTCGCAGTATTCCTCAACCGTATTTCCCGACATATTCGCGATTACGTTGGTATCATACGTTGACGCAAGATACGGCATTGTGAATTTTGAGAAAAATTCAACGCCCGGGTTTTGCAGTCCGACGCTGTTTAAAATTCCGCTCGGAGTTTCCGCAATTCTCGGCGG
>CAZBXN010000090.1:0-6491 GCA_964496015.1 uncultured Lachnospiraceae bacterium
AACGCTTTGCCGTTGTCGGCAACAAGCTTTCCGTCCTTGTAAACCGCCGTGATGTTATTAAGCGTCAAGTCCTCCGCAATTACCAAATCCGCGCGGTATGAGGGCGCGACCGCGCCCTTGTCCCACATACCGTAACATTCTGCGGGGTTAAGCGTCGCCATGATAATCGCGTCAATCGGCTCAATTCCGCGCTTTATCGCTTCCTGAACAAAATAATTCGCCGTGCCGTGATTTTTCACTTCGCCGATAAAGCCGTCGTCGCTGCAAAACATACAGCGGCGCATGGTGTAGCGGTTCACGCCTCCGATAAGGCGCGGCAAATCCTTGGAAAGCGTGCCCTCGCGGATAAGCACATACATGCCCTTGCGGATTTTTTCGAGCATTTCGTCAATATTTCCGCATTCGTGGTCGGTTTTAATTCCCGCGTCAACATACGCGTCAAGCTCGCGCCCCGAAACAAGCGGCGCATGCCCGTCAATTTTATTGCCTATGAGCTTGTCGAGAACCTCGCTGTCCGCATTTACAATCCCGGGGTAGTTCATCATTTCGCCTATGCCGAAAAAATCGGGCGCGAGCCGTTTTGTGTCCTCTGCCGTGAGAACTGTGCCCGAATGTTCAAAAGGCGTCGCGGGAACGCATGAGGGAAGCATGAAATTTACGTCAAGAGGAACGGTTTCCGCACTCTTTTTCATAAATTCAAGCCCCTTTTCGCCGCATACGTTCGTGATTTCATGCGGGTCGGCAATTACGGTCGTAACGCCGTGCGGAACTACTGCTTTGGCGTATTCTGCGGGCGTTACCATTGACGACTCAATGTGCATATGCGCGTCCGTAAAGGAGGGCATCACGTATTTTCCGCCCAAATCCACCTCATTTTCGGCGGAATATTCGCCGACTCCGCAGATTATACCGTTTTTTACCGCAATGTCCGCCGTGAATACATTCCCCGAAAAAACGTCAACTATTTTTCCGTTTTTAAGCACCAAATCCGCCTTTTCGCGGTTCATGGCAGTATTGATTAAGCTCTTCATAATTAACTCCTTTCATGAAGCGTCCGTTTTCAGACCTATTCTTCCATTCTCATAATATCGTAATTACGCATTACCTCTTTGCGTTTCTGCGACGCGTACTGCGCGTAATATCTGTGCGTGACCTCAATATTTTTGTGCCCCATAAGCTCGGCGACCATCTTTATATCCACGCCGTCCGCAATCATGTTACACGCAAAGGTTCTTCTGAGCGCGTGCGGACGCGCTTTGTCGGGGTCTGTTATCCCGACGACAAGACAGTATTTTTTCAATATCTTTTCCACGCCCTGCGCCGTCATGCGCTTGCCTAAACGGTTTATAAACAGCGCGTTTTTGTCCTTTGCGTCTTTCATTTCAAGCCGCTCTTCCATGTATTTTAAAAGCTCGTTTTCGACCTGAACGGGCATAAATATTTCCTGCTCGTCGCCGCCCTTGCGCGTTACGATAAATGAGGAGGTGTCAAACGAAATGTCGTTTATGTCGAGGTTTATAATCTCGCTGACACGGCAGCCCGTGCCGAGATACGCCGTAAACAGCGCAATGTCGCGTTGCTTGCGGTTTTTGTATTCCGTTAAATCACGTCCCGTAAAATACTTTTCGCCGTCATAGATAACGTCAATCAGATTAACCGTTTCCTGCGCCGTAAGCGGACGCTTCATTTTCTGATGAAGCTTTTTAAAGTCTACCTTGTCCGTCACGTTCTGGGATATTAAATCGTTTTTGTAGAGGTATACGAAAAGCCCGCGTATACCCGACATCTTGCGGTTTATGCCGTATTCGCTGTTGCGTCGGATACGCTTTACGTGCTTGCCGTCTATTGTGATTGTATCGGTTTCATATTCCCGAAGATACGATTGAAAACCCGTCAAATCGCGCAGCGTCACCTGTTCCATATGCTGTACGGTGAAGTCCTCGAGATTTTCAATGTCCCTGAATTTGAATTTTTTGAGATACTGTAAAAATATTTTTATATCTATACTGTAGCCGATTTGCGTGTTCACGCTTTCGCCGTTGTAGGCGATTTCTATGTAATCAAACACGAAATCGGGGAGCTGCGACAGAAAATTGTGCAGCTTTGCATGCTGGCTCATACTTGTTTATTCCTTTCATAAGCTGTTAATACTATTATAAGCCGCCGAAGAAAATTTTTCAAGAAATTTTCAAAAAAATTCAAAATTTCTATAGACTAATAAGGTATTTTATAGTAAAATAAAGATAGTATTATCAATCAGAAAAGGAGAGAGGAACATGGTATTAAAAACGAGCGGAAATCTCGGAGAAGTATTCATATCAAATTCCGTTATAGCCGAGATTGCGGGTGCGGTCGCGGGTAAATGCTACGGCGTTGTCGGAATGGCATCGCGGAACAAAAAAGACGGCATTGTAAATCTGCTGATGAGCGACAGCGTAACGCGCGGTATAAACGTAAACGTCGAGGAGGACGGAATAAGGGTTGATATGCACATAATTGTGGAATACGGAATAAACATTAACTCAATCTGCAAAAGCATAGTAAACCGTGTAAGATATACTCTTGAAAGCACGGTAGGACTGAAAGTCAACAGGGTAAATGTCAAGGTAGAGGGCGTAAGAGTAGACTGATAGCGTGTATTTTTGGGAGGTATTTCAATGGACGGAAAATTATTTGCGTCAATGTTTATTTCGGGTGCGAATAACCTGTATAACAATAAGAAAACTGTTGACGATTTGAATGTGTTCCCCGTGCCTGACGGCGATACGGGAACAAATATGTCGCTTACAATTACGGCTATGGCGCGTGAGCTTAGCGCAAAGCCCGATTTATCGGTTACGAAAACGGCGGATTTGATGTCTTTCGCGACGCTTCGGGGTGCGCGAGGAAATTCGGGCGTTATATTGTCGCAGTTTTTCAGAGGAATTTCAAAAAGCCTTAAGGGCAAGGAAGAATGTAACGCGGCTGAATTTTCGGCTGCGCTTTGCGAGGGCGCGTCAGCCGCGTATAAGGCGGTTATGAAGCCGACGGAGGGCACGATTTTAACGGTCGCGCGCGAGGCGGCGTCAGGCGCGGCGCTTGCCGCGGGAGCAGGCGGCGATATTGCGGAAATAATAGCCGAGGCTGTAGAGCGCGGAAATCAGGCGCTTTTATATACGCCCGAGCAGTTACCCGCGCTGAAACAGGCGGGAGTTGTTGACGCGGGCGGTCAGGGCTGGATGTTTGTGCTGGAGGGTGCGCTCCATTATCTGCAAACGGGAGAAATAATTGAGAGCGAAGCGGAGGACACGGCAACAGAGCCTCATGCGGCGTCAAAGGCGCAGGAAAAAGTAAGTACGGAAAACATAAAATTCAGATATTGCACGGAATTTATAGTCGAAAAAGCCGAAAACGGTCTTGACGTGACGGAATTTAAGAACACAATTTCGCCCAAAGGCGACTGTATGCTCGTAATAGACGATGATGAGATTGTAAAAGTACATATTCATACAAATCACCCCGGATTTGTGCTTGAAGAAGCGATAAAGCTCGGCGAGATGATAAATCTGAAAATCGACAATATGAAGCATCAGCATAAGTCGCTTATTGAAAATTCGTCGCCCGTAACGGTTAAGCCCGCGAAGGAGGCAAAGCCCAAAAAAGAGCCGAAGCCGAAAAAAGAAAAGCAGCCCGAGGAAATCAAAGAGTTCGGGTTCGCGGCAGTATGCGCGGGAAAAGGCATGGTGACTATATTAAAGGATTTGGGCGCGGATAAGGTTATTGAGGGCGGTCAGACTATGAACCCGTCAACGGAGGATATTTTAAAAGCGGTAAATAAGATTAAGGCGCAGACCGTTTTTGTGTTCCCGAACAATAAAAATATTATAATGGCGGCAAATCAGGCGGCGGAGCTTTCTGAGAACAAAAAGGTTGTCGTGATACCGACGCGCAGCGTTCCCGAATGTATAAGCGCGCTTATGGCGTTTAACGACCGCAGGGACGCCGAGGTAAACGAGGCGGCAATGCAAAAAGCCGTGAACGGAGTGAAATCGGGACAGATTACTTTTGCTGTGCGCGATACGGAAATTGAGGACGTAAAAATCAAAAAAGGCGATATTTTGGGCATTACGGACGGTGACATTTCCGTTGTAGGCGAAAATAACGACGATGTGCTTGACGCGCTTGCCGACGGCATGGTTGACGAGGACACCGAGTTTATAACCGTATATTACGGCAAGGACGTGAAAAAAGCCGAGGCTGAGGCTGCCGCAAAACGGCTGGAGGAAAAATACGCCGAGGACGAAATTGAAGTGACGCTAAAGCGCGGCGGTCAGCCGGTGTATTACTATATAGTATCAATAGAATAAGCAATGGAAGATTACAGATTTACAAAAATCGACAGTCTTACGGGTGTCGGAGAAAAGCGCGCGGCGCTTTTTGAAAAAAAGGGAATAAAGACGATTGAGGATTTACTCTACTTTTTCCCGAGAACACACGAGGACAGAAGCGAGATTAAAAAAATAGAAGACTGCGTTACAGGGGAAACGGTATGCGTGAGCATTACCGTTTTTTCGCCTGTCAGCGAAAAACGCGTAAAGCGCGGTATGCTTGTATGTAATATGACGGCGTGCGACGAAACGGGCGTGCTAAATGTCGTCTGGTATAACAACCGCTTTGTGAAAGACCAGTTTATTCCTGGCGATAAATATGTTCTGTACGGAAAAATCACGGGCAGCTACGGTAAAAAGGAAATGATAAATCCAATGTGCGAAAAGAAAGGCAAGGAGCGGTTTACGGGCAAAATTGTGCCGATTTATCCGCTTACGGGCAGTCTGACGCAGAGGGTTGTTCAAAGCACAATGGAGCTTGCGCTTGAAAAGGCGGGCAGGCTTCGGGAATATATTCCCGAGGAAATACGCAAAAAATATAACATAGCGGAACTCAACTACGCAATGAAAAATATTCATTTTCCCGAGAATTTCAAGAGCTACAGTATTGCCCGACAGCGGTTTGTATTTGAGGAGCTGCTCGTTTTACAGCTTGCGCTGCTGTCACGAAAAGAAGAAAACGTTCACGCGGCGGGCGTTGTGTTTGACGACGTGAAATGTGTGCGGGATTTTGCCGCGTCGCTGCCGTTTCCGCTGACGGGAGCGCAGAAACGGACGCTTAATGAAATTATGAAGGACTGTCAGAGCGGAAAGCAGATGAACAGGCTGGTTCAGGGCGATGTCGGCTCGGGAAAAACAGCCGTCGCGGCGGCGGCAATTTACGCCGCGGTGAAAAACGGTCATCAGGCGGCGATGATGGCGCCGACAGAGATTTTGGCTGCGCAGCATATGGAAACGCTGACGGAGCTGTTTGACGGAATGGGAATAAATGTGGTACTGCTTACAGGCGGCATGAAAGCAGCCGAAAAGCGGCGCGCGTATGATTTGATTTCAACGGGTGTTGCCGACGTTATAGTCGGCACTCACGCGATTATTCAGGACAAGGTTGAATTTTCGGACTTGTCGCTTGTGGTCGCGGACGAGCAGCATAGGTTCGGCGTTGAGCAGAGAGCAAAGCTCGCCGCGAAGGGAAACAATCCGCATATACTGATTATGTCCGCGACGCCGATACCGAGAACGCTTGCGCTTATTCTGTACGGCGACCTCGATATTTCTGTAATAGACGAACTGCCCCCGGGAAGAAAGGCGGTAAAAACGTACGCGGTGGGCGAGAACATGAGAAAACGCATTTTTGCGTTTATAGACAAAAATGTCGGGGCGGGAACGCAGGCATATATTGTCTGCCCGCTGATTGAGGAAACGGAAAAGAGCGACTTGCAGAACGCCGAAAATCTGGCGCAGCAATTACAAAGGCTTTTCCCGAAATATACAGTAGGTCTGATGCACGGTAAAATGAAAGCGAAGCTGAAAGACGAGGTCATGAACGATTTTGTCGGCGGTAAAATACAGATACTTGTTTCGACGACGGTAATCGAGGTCGGAGTGAACGTCCCAAACGCGAATTTGATGATAATAGAAAACGCGGAGCGGTTCGGACTGTCGCAGCTTCACCAGCTAAGAGGACGCGTAGGCAGGGGAAAGGAACAGGCGTTCTGCGTGCTGTTCGCGCACGGCAATAATGAGGTCACAAAGAAGCGAATGGAAACCATGTGCGTGTCAAACGACGGATTTTATATAAGCGAGCAGGATTTAAAGCTGAGAGGTCCGGGGGACTTTTTCGGAACGCGTCAGCACGGACTGCCCGAAATGAAAATCGCAAATCTTTTCGAGGACGCGGATATTTTAAAGCAGTCGCAGGAGGCGGCAAGGGAGATAATAGAAACTGACCCCGAGCTTAAAGAATACGGAGACTTGAAGCGTCGCTGCGATAAAATTTTCTCGGACGCGGTGATTATGAATTAGCAAAAATTTCTTGCTATATTTTTTGACCGATTGCACAAATTATTATCGAGGATACATTTGGTAGACTTAATAATAATTTAAAGGAGAACAAGAAAATGTCAA
>CAZBXN010000091.1:0-6489 GCA_964496015.1 uncultured Lachnospiraceae bacterium
ATCATGCTCGTTGCGGTAATTTACCGCCTCGCCCGTGAACGGGTTCAGTCTTATATTGCTGTCGAATTTGTATACAGCCTCCGCCGTAACCGTGCCGTCCTCGTTATACTCGGGTATATACGTTACGTTATACGCCATTGCCTCGAACATCTTATCCGCCGCAGTGTCCTCGGTTAAAATACCCTTAACGTCGGGGAATTCCGTGTTTGTGGTATAGTTCATATTATAGTTTGTGAGCTTTCCGTCCTTGTCAACAGCTATTCCTATTGTATCTCTCTGTACCTTTACTCCGTTTACAATTCTTGTGTAAACAATGCCGTTGCCGTTTACACTTGTAAATTCATATTCGGACTTTTTATTTTTCGCAAGCTCGTTAAAGATTTTTTCCGCGTCTGCTTTTGTCTTTTCTTCATCAATGTTTTCCTCTGCGGTTTCACCTGCGGAAATAGAATTTTTATACACAACCTCGGAAAGATTACCGTAATAGCTTTGAATTTCGCCAGTTTTTGCATCTGCTGTCACACGGGCGTACTTGTCGTCGTTACTAAACGACATTGAATAACTGTAGGCGTTGCTGTCGTAATAATTGCGGTTTAAACTGATATTGTCAAGTTTCATATCGCTTGAAATATCAAAAAGCTTGTTGCTTCTTACCTGCTTTTCAATATCCGCCTTTGAGATAAGACCGTCGATTTTGTCAAGCTCTTCTCTTTCCACTCTGCTCAGTGAGCCTGCGCCGCCTGCCTCCATTGCGTTTGACGCAGCCGAGTCCTCCGCCATAGCGTATTTTGCAAAACCTCTGAAATTACGCTCTTTAGGTTTGTAAACCTCGCCTGTAACGGCGTTTATGTACTTATTTGTTTCCTTTTCAACATACGCGGGGAACATAATTATTTTCTTCTCGTCCGCATAGCTTTGATATTCAAGCTCCAAACCAAGCTCTGCTTTATATGCTTTCTTTGCTTCGTCAGCCGAAATTACATTGGAAATATCGGCAAAGCTATTGATATGCTGATACGATATATACATTGATTTTACTTCGCCCGTATTGCGCTCCACATTTATATTGCCGTAGCTGCCGTCAATTTTAACGCCGTTTTTGAAGCTCTCAACACCAAATGAATAGTCGCCGCTCAATGCCGAATTATTGTTTCTGCCATTAACAACGACAAACTCGCCCTTGTTGTTCGGGTTCAGCTTGTCAATAAAGCTCTGTGCCTTGCTTTTTGCATCCTCCGCCGTAATCTGCGGAATTGACAAATCTCTTTCGCGGTCTTCCTCAAATTCATACTTGTTGTAGGATGTGATAACATCGTCGCTGTTATAAGTAACGCTTATTGATTTGTCGTTCTCGTCGTCCTCCCAGTTAAGATAATATGTAGTCATATTATCGTCCTTTGAAATATCGCTCGAAAAATCGGGATATTCCTCCGTGATACCCGCGCGCGCCTTTACGTCTGTAACAATTTTTGTCATATCGTCGTCCGCATAGGCTACCGCGGTAAATGCCGACGCAAACATTGACAATGCAAGCGCCGCTGACAATAATTTTTTCATTTCGTTTTTCCTCCTTTTAATTTAGTTATAAAATTGTCTTGAAAAGCTCTTTCATATATAATACCTTTGAAAACGCCGAAAGGTTGCATAAAAACCAAAAAATTTTATTTTTTTTGTGCTTTTATGTAGCTAAGTCCAAAAGAGGACACTGCTTTTACAGTATCCTCCATGGATTTTTAAGTTAATATTCGCATGACGCGAGAAGCACGTCGTCAAACGCCCAATGTCTTGCGCTTACATCTTCAAACGGACTGAATATTCTGTTTCTGATTTCGTCCGTCATTTTCCTGCCGAGGATACGGTTTATAATTGTAACCGTTTCCGCGCGCGTCAGCATTCTCGCGGGCATAAACTTTCCACCGTCATAGCCGTTCAATATGCCTTTTTGAGCAAGCGCGTTTATTTCACCCTTACACCAGTCAAAATTATCAATATCATTGAATTGATTTTCCGGCATGGGCGATATATTTATATATCTCGCCGCCAGTGATGCAAATTCCGCGCGGGTTATCATATTCTCGGGGCGGCATATTTCGTCGCCATAGCCCGAAATAAATCCCTTAGTTACCGCAAAGTTAATATAATTTGCATACCATGCGCTGTCGCTTACGTCATTGAAGTTTGACGGGTATTTCTTATTTTCGTCAAAATCCTCGTCGAGAATTGAAAGGATTGTCGCAACCTCCGCGCGTGTTATGTTGTTATCGGGCTTAAACAGCTTTTTGCCGTTTTCCTCGTAGCCGCTTATATAGGGCTTAACGTGCAAAGCTTCCGACGGTGTCGGTATGGGCGTTGCGTCAGGATCTTTATCCTGCGGCTTTTCTGTGGGTGCCGCCGGTTTTTCCGTAGGCGCTGCCGTATCCTTTGACCCGCCCGAGCTTCTCTTTGTTATTGTAACAAAATACGTATGCTCTATATTATACTTATTTCTTATGGTATACGCTATAGGCTCTGTTCTTGACTTTGTGAAGTCCTGCGGACCGCGCGGCGAATAATCTGCGCCGTCAAAATCAAGCACCGGCTCTGTTGCCTTCAGATTTGAACCCGCTCTCATTATAAGAGAAATATTATCCCCGTCATATTTTGTTTCTCCGACCTGTTTTTCAACAATAATGCTCTTCAAAAACGGGTCGTTGCCAATACGCGTGATATATACCGTGTATTCCTTATCCTCGTCGCCTGCTGAGGACAGCTTATATTTAACAGGCTTTGTCAAATCGCTGAAATCCTGCGCTCCCTGCGGGGTTATTGTATCCGCGTCAAAAGTAATGTCGGGCGTTACGGATTTGATGTCAAGATGGTACGGAACATCTATATAAATACTATTACCCTCTATTCTGGTGTCGCCCTCTTGTATATCGGGAAGTGTAAAGCCCGTAATTTCGCGCGTTGTTCTGCGGGGCAGAACTATTTCAACAGGCTCGGGAGGAGCTGTCACCTCGCCGTCAAGAATTATCTGAAGCGTGTATTTCTGCTCGCTCTCGGTATTGTAATTTACGGGCAAGTTAAACTCCGCCGACGCTTTACCCTCCTCGAAGCTCTTTATGTCAGCCTCAATGCTCGTTCCGCCGCCGACAGGCTCTGCGATAATTTTCGCGCCGTCATAGAACACACCCTGTAAATCAAGAGAAACCTTAGTGTCATTAAAACGCGTCGGTTTTGAAACAGCAAGCGTTGAAAGTGTCGGGTGACCGTCGCGGACAATATGAACATTGTAGCTTCTGTCCTCGTCATCCGCCGCAGATACGGTATAAACACGCGTTCTTGTCAGATTGCTGAAATTCTGCGCACCCGTCGGCGTATAGCTGTCGCCGTCAATCGTTATTTCGGGAGTAAGCGCGGTAATATTGGCGTCATATTCAACCGTGATATAAATATCCGTGCTCGTTATGCGCGCCTCGCCCTTCTGTTTTTCACTGTTAAGCGTTATACTTTTAATTTCCCTCGTCTTGCGGCGCGGTACTTTAATTTCTACAGGATTGATATAGCTTATCGGTTCTTCAAAATCGTCAAGATAGAACTGTACAATATACGTCTTGTCGTCCGTATAGCTCATATTTGACGGTATATCAAATTCAGCCTTTGCCTTATGCCATGCGTCCATAGTAACGCGGCCCTCTATAACCTCGTCGCCGCAGACTGCGTTTGCTCTCATGTTGTAGAAGAATACGCCGTCAACATCAACGCTCACCGTTTTTCCGTAATAGCTTTCAGGCAGATTGGTAACGCTTGTCGAGGTTATTGACGGCAATCCGTCGCGGACTGCCTGAACAGCATATGTCCTGCTCTCGCCGCCGTTTGCGCTTACCGTATAATTAACTGTCTTTTTATCAAAATCCTGCGCGGTTGTCGGCGTATAGCTGTCGCCGTCAAATCCGACCTGCGGCAAAAGATTTGTTAAATCCGTTGCATAAGGCATATAAAATGTTATGTTGCTGCCGTTTTCGCCGTCAGTTATAATTGACGGATTTTTAGTCTGACCGTTTACCTTAAATTCGTATATATCGGCTCTTTGGCGTCTCGGAATAATAATTGAGTCCGAAACATACTGCGCATTATCGTTTATTGTCACTTTGACGTCATATATTTTTCGGCTTACAAAGGATTCATTCTTCGGCAGATTAAACCTGACCTTCGCATATCCGCCGTAATTGCCTTCATAATCAATTATGCCGTCGTAAGTCTTTGAGCTGTCGTCTCTGTCAGCCGCCCAAACCCTCAGGGTATCCTTAACCTCGCCGTCGGTAAGATACGGAATGAACTGACCGCTTAATTCAACCAATACGTTATCGGTATCCTTATATGTCACAGGATTATGAATTATTGTTTCACTCAAAGAGGGGGTTCCGCTTCTGTAAGCCGTAATTATATAATCCTTGGTTGTTCCGTCCTGTGCCGTTACGGTATATGTTACCGGCTGCATAAAGTTCTGCGCACCCTGCGGAGCGTAGCTTGCGCCCGTATGATATACCTGAGGAGTAATGCTTCTTAAATCGGTATTATACGGAACATACAGCGAATATCCGACGCCCGGGCTTTCTATAAGCTCGCTCTGTCCCTCCGCAAGAACAATATCCGTCAATTCCTTTGAATTCGGTTCCTTGTGCGGAACGGTCAGAATTACATTTCCCGTAAGCGTTTGCTTGGTATCTCCTATTGTCACGGAAAGCTCATATGTTCTGTCCTCCGACGTATTGTTTGACGGAATAAGTATTGTCGCAATATAGTCGCCTGCTTCATTCTTTGCGGCTCTTGCAGAACTAACCGACGTATTCTCATTTCCCGCCGGTGTTCCGTCGGGAGCCGTTATCGCTCCCGTACCGCTCTTCATTTCCGCGTCAAGCACAATATACGGCGACGTATTAACCGCGTTTGCGGCGCTGTCGAGATTATTTCCGTTTATTTTTACAAGTACTCTGCCCGCGCTGCTGTACCGCGGATTTGTAAACTCCAGACTTGTCGCCGACGGTACTGCCTGCTTTGTGACATGCACTGTATATTGAGCCGTCGTAATTCCGTCCTCGGCTGTTACAGTATATGTAACAGCGTTTGTAAAGTCTTGTTCTCCCATAGAAGAAACAGAAGCGTTATAGTCTTCAAGTACAATATTCGGATACAACGCCGTTATATCCGCATCATAAGGCATTGTAATATTTATATCCGAGCCCGAAAATCCCGTCTGTCCAATCTGGTTGGGCAGTGTAAACGAAGTAATTCCCGTAAGACTCTTGGCGCGTCTGTTTACGGTTACTACCGTTGTATTCGTATTTACCTGATTCTGAACCGTATTGCCTATTTTCGCTTTAAGAATATATTTATTGTTTTCAGTGTTGCTGGTATTCTCGTTAAAATGCAGGGTTGCCGTATATGTTACGGTATTACCGTCAACATGCTTTACTGCCTCGACGGGAGCTATTCCGTCGTCGGAATAAATATATACTTTTCTGTTGTTTTCCTGTTCGGCATTTTCAGTATTTTCAAGTCTTATACCCGAAGCCGTAACCGTAACATCTCCGCCGTCACAAGTCAAAGTGTTGCTTGACAGAGCCAGATTTCTGATAATCGGCTCAGGCTGCTTATATAATCTTACTGAATATACCTTTTTAGTTTCTCCGTCACGCGAACTTACCGTATATCTGGCATACAAATAATCGTTATATTGCGTAAATACTGTAGGAACTCCCGCCTGAGGGCTGACCGTACCGCCCGCAAAGCCTATAGCGCTCGGCGTATATCTCGTCTGATATTCATGGTCATAAGGCATATAAATCTGTACAAGGCTGTCCCTGTCCTCATAATCAATTATCGTGGCATTACCCACCTGATTTGGAATGGTAAACTTTTCGATTTTACAAAGCGACGTATTTCTGTAAACGCCAATCATATACGGCATTTTTGTTTCTTTGCCCTGAAATTCATAGAAAATGTCATATATTATATCATATTTGCCGTACGGGTTTTCGGGTATTGTAACAGTTGCGGTGAAGTTGCCGTCCCCGTCCTTCCTTACATACTGCTCTATATCCTTTACCTCGTTGTCGTCGTCTTCCCCTGCGCTGTGTTTTTTAAGCTTGATTTTTACCGCATCGTCAACAAGCTTGCCTTCTGCTTTAAACAAAACCGTGCCGCCCGAGGATTCAAGATATACGTTATCCGTACATTCCTCGCCGTCGATAAAATACGAAAGATCTGTAAGACGCATTGCGTAAAGAGTAAGCTCCTCGCCCTTGCCGTTTATAGTAACTTTGCCCTCATACGGGCTTGTCACGTCATACATCACGCCCATATTATATTCGCCGTTTGGCACCATGCAATATAGGGTCGTATCAGTACCGACATAATATGTTGTACCGTTATATTCTGCTGTTGTTTTTGAATTATCAAGCGCGTCAATATGAGCGGTAATCTGATACAGCGTTTCTCCCTCTGCAT
>CAZBXN010000092.1:0-6232 GCA_964496015.1 uncultured Lachnospiraceae bacterium
TATCTTACAGAAAACGGCTATGACCCTCAAAATCAGCTTTGTACGGACGATTTTGCGGGCAAGTGGGAGCATAATTGTAATTTGAGCGTCAAGGCGATTATCGCGATAGGAGCGTACGGCAAGCTTTTTGGCGACAGCCGTTTTACCGACACTGCGAAGCAGTACGCGGACCGATGGATAGAGGACACAAAGTCGGAAGCAGGAACGCTCCTCGCATTTGACAGAAAGGACACATGGAGTATCAAATATAATATGATATGGGATAAGCTGCTCAAGCTTGACTTGTTTCCGAAAAAGGTTTATCAAAAAGAGGTTGCAGCGTATAAAACCAAGATGTGCAGATACGGTGTGCCGCTTGACTGCCGCAGCGACTATGCTAAAATGGATTGGATGGCATGGACAACGGTGATGACGGACGACAGCGAATACACAAAAACAGTGTACAGGAAAATATACGATTACATAAATGAAACAATAGACCGCGCGCCTGTAAGCGACTGGTACAGTGCGCTGCGCGGACGTCAGTATGTTTTTCAGAACAGGAGCGTGCTTGGCGCGCTGTTTATAAATATTATGTAGAAGAGGTGCTTATAAAATGAGCTTTCCAAAGGACTTTTTGTGGGGTACGGCAACTGCGTCATACCAGATAGAGGGCGCATGGGACGAGGACGGAAAAGGACTGTCTATATGGGACATTTTCTGCGAAAAGGACGGCGCGGTCAAAAATCACGAGAACGGTCACACGGCATGCGACCATTATCACCGTTATAAAGAGGATATAGCGTTGATGAAACGGCTCGGTATTAAGGCGTATCGCTTTTCGGTATCATGGTCCCGAATTATGCCCGAGGGTACGGGCAAGGTTAATAAGAAGGGTATAGAGTTCTATAATAACCTTATTGACGAGCTGATAAAAAACGGTATTGAGCCCGTTATGACAATATATCACTGGGATTTACCCGCAGAGCTTCATTACAGAGGCGGGTGGTTAAATCCCGAAATAGGCGGTTATTTTGCGGAGTACGCAAAAGTGATAGCGGAGAATTTCACCGACAGGGTAAAGAAAATCATCACAATTAACGAGCCGCTTTGTATCATAGGTCTCGGGTACGCATGGGGAGTGCATGCTCCCGGCTTAAAGCTGTCACCGCGGGAATATTTAAAGTGCGCGCATAATCTGTTGCTTGCCCACGGAAAGGCGGCAAAAGCGCTGAGACAGTACGGCGCAAAGGATATAAAGATAGGAATTGCGCCGAATTTTGACAATTATTATCCTGCTGACGAGGGTAAGCAAAGCGATGTAGACGCGGCAAGAACGAAAATGTTTGAAATTAAACATGAAGACGCGGGCGCATGGCTCGGACACGCAAATTGGTGGCTTGACCCTGTTATAAAGGGTCGCTATCCGATTGAGGGCAGCGGAGCGTATGAAAATTTGCTTCCGAAAAATTATGAGCAGGATATAAAAGGCGTTAAAGATACAGTTGATTTTATCTGCTTCAATATTTATTTTGGCGTGCCCGTCACCGTGGATAAAAACGGTGCGCCCGTCATTGCGGAGCTTGCGACAGGTTATCCTCAAACGCTGGTCGGCTGGAAGATTACGCCAGACGCCATAAAATGGGCGGCAAAATTTTTATATGAACGCTATAGTACGCCGATTTATGTAAGCGAAAACGGAATGGCGTGTCATGACGCCGTTTCGCTGGACGGTAAGGTACACGACCCGAACAGAATTGACTACCTTAACAGGTATCTTTTAAAGCTCGGTGAAGCGATTGACGAAGGTGCTGATATAAGAGGATATTTTGTATGGTCGTTTATGGATAACTTTGAGTGGGCGGAGGGTTATGACCCGCGCTTCGGAATAGTTTATGTAAATTATGAAACGCAGGAGAGAACTGTAAAGGACAGCGGTTTGTGGTACGCGAAAGTAATTGAAACAAACGGAGGAAGCTTGTAATTTGCGAGGTGAAACAGATGAAAATAACATGGCTCGGACAGGCGGGACTGCTTATTGAAACAAACGGAATAAAGATTATGCTTGACCCGTATTTGTCGGACAGCGTGGAAAAGATAAACCCGCGAAATTTTCGGCGCGTTCCCGTTGATGAAAGATTTTTTGA
This sequence comes from uncultured Lachnospiraceae bacterium, assembly GCA_964496015.1. Lineage (GTDB taxonomy): Bacteria > Bacillota > Clostridia > UBA1381 > UBA1381 > JALEPO01. The sequence goes on from CAZBXN010000092.1 coordinate 2,127, forward strand.
GGAACAGCCTGACATTATCGTGATAACGCATAATCATCTTGACCATCTTGACCCCGAAACGCTTGAAAGATTTTTAAATACAGACCGTGTTTTGACAGTGCTTGCGCCGTATGACGCATGGCAGGAGGTGCGAAAGTTCGGCAGAAACCATAACTATGTGATGTTTAACCGCGGTACCGTCTGGACGCAGAACGGTATAACCTTTACGGCAGTAAAGGCAGAGCACTCGGATTTGACGGCAATAGGCGTTATTATGGACGACGGTAAAAACAAAATTTATGTTACGGGAGATACGCTGTATAACAAAGATATTTTTGCGGACTTGCCGCAGGATATTGACACTGTATTTCTGCCGATAAACGGCGTCGGAAATAATATGAACATTACCGACGCGAAAAAGTTCGCGGAGAAAACAGGCGCAAAAAATACAGTTCCTGTGCATTGGGGAATGTTTGACGAGCTTGACCCGACAAAATTTGATTTGGAAAATGCGGTAATACCGACAATATATAACGAGGTGAAATTAAAATGAAGGTAACGGATATAAAGACTTTTGTGGTAGACTGTTTCCGAACAAACTGGGTATTTGTAAAGGTTTATACAGACGAAGGTATTGACGGCGTGGGCGAGGCAACGCTTGAATATAAGGAAAAGGCGCTGATAGGAGCGGTGGAGCATATAAAGGAATACCTTGTCGGACAAAATCCGCTTGACATTGAAAAGCACTGGCATAACATTTACCGTGACGCATACTGGCGCGGCGGAGCGGTGCTGATGTCGGCATTATCTGCCGTGGAAACGGCTTTATGGGATATTCTCGGCAAGAGCCTTAATGTGCCCGTATATCAGCTTATGGGCGGTAAGGTAAACGATAAGGTCAGAATATATGTAAACGGCTGGTTTGCAGGCGCAAAAGAGCCCGAGGAATTCGGAGAAAAAGCAAAAATAGCAGTAGAGCGCGGCGTTACCGCAATGAAATGGGACCCGTTCGGCAAGAATTATCTCAATATTTCAAACGCCGAGCTTGATAAAGCTCTGCGCTGTGTCGCGGCAGTGCGTGAAGCAGTGGGCGATAAGGTGGATTTGCTTATCGAGGGACATGGACGGTTTAATATTCCGACGGGAATTAAAATCGCAAAGGAGCTTGAACAGTTTAAACCTATGTTTTTTGAAGAACCCGTTCCGCCCGATAATCTGGACGCGCTGAAAATGGTAAGGGATAAATCGCCTGTTGCAATTTCGGCAGGAGAAAGACTTTACACGCGCTGGGACTACAAGCGAATGTTTGACCTTATGGCGGCGGATTACATACAACCCGACATTTCACACGCGGGCGGAATTATGGAGCTAAAGAAAATCGCGGCAGAAGCAGAATGCAGATATATTCCGTTCGCGCCGCATAATCCGTCGGGACCTGTCGCAAACGCGGCAACGCTGCAATTAGCGGCAAGCTGTCCGAATTTTGAAATACTTGAAATTATGTATTCAGACGTGGACTACAGAAAGGACGTAACGACCGAACAGCTTGAATATAAGGACGGATATATTACAATTCCCGATAAGGCGGGACTTGGTATCGAGATAAACGAGGAGGAATGTCTGAAACACCCGTACAAGCCGCATACATTAAGACATTATACGGGCGCGCTTACAGATATTCGACCCGCAAAAACAGAGTTCTATTTTTAAGGAGTGAAAAATATGGCAAAATCAGTATTTATTACGGGAGCTACGGTAAATACAGGGCTTGGTATAGCTGAGAAATTCGCGCAGGAGGGATATAATCTTTTCCTCGGCAGCAGAAGTGCGGAAAACGCAGAAAAAACTGCAAAGACATTATCGGAAAAATACGGCGTTTTCGCAAAAGGCTACGGTATGAAAATCTTTGACGAAACAAATGTAAAAGAAATTTTCAGCGATATAAAAAACAGCGGATATTCAGTTGACACGCTTGTTTTAAATGCGGCAAATCTCGGTATCCGTCAGCAGTTTTTTGATGTTTCAATAGACGACTTTATGAACGTCATAAATACAAATATCGGCTGGAATTTTATGCTCTCGCGTGAAGCGGCAAAGCAGATGAAAGAAAACGGCGGCTCAATCGTGTTTGTAAATTCAAATACGGCATACCGCGCAATTCCCGACAGAATTGCGTACAGCGCGTCAAAGTCGGGCGCGCTTGGCATGATGCGCGCGCTGGCGCTTGATTTGGGAAAGTATAATATTCGCGTCAATGCGGTTTTACCCGGTATGATTAAAACAGACCGCTGGGAAAACAATTATAATGATTGTAAAAACGCATTGTCAAATTATACTCCGCTCGGCGACATTGCAGATTTTGAGGATATAGCAAACGCGGTGTGGTATTTCGGGAGCGATAATTCAAAGAATACCACAGGCGCGGAGCTTACCGTAGACGGCGGTAATATGATACAGCTTTATCCTATAATACCCGAAAAATAAAAATATGAAATATATATCGTTCATCTCAGAATATACGGAAAACATTTATTACCCCGATAAAATCTCTCTCCCTCTTATTACTTGCGTTGCACAGCAACAGCAGTACCGTGTATTCTGTGATGAGCGTTATATAGCTATCCCCACAGCTTCATACTGCCGGTTGAAACGGCAAAAGCTCCGCTGTTTAAGGCTGCCGCGGCTTCGTCAGTCGTTTCTACCAAGCCGCCAGCGATAATAGGTACGGAAATTCGTTCTCTGAGAGAGCGTATGATTTTAGGAAGAACACCGGGCATAATTTCAATCATATCCGCCTTTGACGATTTCAGCGCTTCAACGGTGGTATCCACCGAATGCGAATCAATTATAAAAAATCTCTGTACCGTGCATAATCCGCTTTCTCTTGCAATTTTTATTATATTTACACGAGTGCTTATTATCCCGTCCAATCCTATTGACTTCATAAATTCAATCCCGCTGCGGTCTTTGCCTATTCCTTCCGCAAGGTCAATGTGAGCAAACAGCTTTTTGCCTGCGTCATGCGCCTTTTCCACTCTGCTTTTTTCGTGCATTAAGTTCGGACATAGGTCAAAAATTTCCGCCACATTGGTTTTGAGGGCTTCTTCAAGCTCCTGTTCGGATTTTACCGCCGCAATAATGTGCATATAAATACCTTCTCTCGTTGTCATTTTGTTAAGGAGCTTGTTGCTATTATATTACTCCCGAATACATCTTTGATTATAACATCTCCGGCGTAAATTGGCAAGCGCGCGTTTACGGAATTTATTTTTTTCATACATTCTGCCATTTTTTCTTTGGGAATCATTCTGTCTGTTTTTACCGAAACGACGCTGCCGTTCTCGCAGCGGACGGTTGACGTGACTGTCCGCATTGGATTTGTACATTCCTGTTTTGCGTATTCAGCGCCGCGCGGACAGGTGTTGCCGCTTACGCTTAAAACTTTCCCGTTTTCAAGCTCCGCATTAAGGGTACAGCCCATAGGACATATTATACAGGTAAGAGTTCTTTTCATTTTACAATTTCCTCCAATTCAAAATATAGCTTTTCTGCGCCTTTGAGCGCATCTGCTTTTAATACTATGCTTTCCATTTCACCTGGTGCGACCTTTGCTTTGCGTTTTGAAAAAACCTTTTCGCCTTTATCGTTTACGACGTTAATAACAACATTGCGGAATACATTTGACGTGCGGAAATATACCGTGACGTCTTTTTCTTTCGTAATTCTCTGAGGTACGGTATATCTTATTTTTCCGTCGGCTTTAATTTCAATCGCTCTGCTTTTACCGATACCGCAGTTTATGTAATCAGCCGCGCTTTTGCCTGCAATCTCAGCCTCGTTTGATACAAAATCGACCAAATCATGAACATGCAGAACATTTCCGCAGGCGAAAATACCGTCGATTTCGGTATGTCTGTCCTGGTCAACCACCGCTCCGCCCGTGATACTGTCAAGAGATATACCCGCACTCTTTGAAAGCTCGTTTTCGGGTATCAGTCCGACTGAAAGAAGCAGCGTATCGCAGGGTATATATTCTCTTGTTGACGCAATCGGCTTTTTGTTCCCGTCAACCTTGGCGATTGTTACGCCCTCAAGCCGCTTTTTGCCGTGGATTTCCACTACGGTAT
>CAZBXN010000093.1:0-6209 GCA_964496015.1 uncultured Lachnospiraceae bacterium
TTGCGGCTTCCGCGCTGAAGCACACAATCCCCGGCGACTTCAACCTTGTTACAAGAGAAGAGGTTGAAACTCTCGCGGGCGGCGACGGCTCGGGCAGAGTTCAGAGATAAAACAACAAAAAATCGCTTTATCGTATGATAAAGCGATTTTTTTATATACAATTTAAAATAATTCAATCCATTTTTTCGCGTGGCAAATCCAGTTTTGCAGATAGGGAACCGCGCCGACGCCGTTATCGAAAACAAAATCGGTTGAAAGCGACAGACCGTGCTGACCGTCGGGATAAATATGAAGCTCGAATTTAACGTCATTTTTGCGGAGCGCGTTTGCAAGCAGCAGACTGTTTTCAACAGGAACCGCGTCGTCGGTAAACGTATGCCAGATAAACGCGGGCGGCGTGTTTTTGTCTACCTGCTTTTCAAGTGAGGTCTTTTCAAGAAGCTCGGGTGTTGTCGCCGATATTGCGTCAAACGAGCCTCTGTGCGCAAATTCGCCCGAGGTTATTACGGGGTAAGCTAAAATCATGCCCGCGGGCTTGTTGAGCTTATCCGTTCTCTTTATCGCGTCCTCTTTTTCGCACATTATCGCAAGACTTGCCGCCAAATGCGCACCAGCGGAAAAACCGCAGACAAAAATCCTGTCGGGGTCGGTATTCCATTCCTCCGCGTGCTGTTTTACGTATACGAACGCGTCCGACGCGTCAATCAGCGACTGCGGATACGGAACATTTATAGAATATTCCACAACGACCGCATTCAGACCTGCCGCGTTAAACGCGCACGCTATAGGCTCCGCTTCGCGCGGCGAACAGAAGCCGTAGCCGCCGCCGGGGAAAATTACGATAAGCGGGCGTTTTTTCTGGTATTTCACAACGTCGTCCAAAATATATGTTGTTATGTACGGCACGTCCGCGCCGTTTCTCAGATTTATTTTTTTATGTATCATTTTTCTGCTCCTTTTAAATTATAAATTTATATAAAAATTATACTGCAAAACCTATAAAATTGCAAGCTTTTTATTGACGAAAATAAAGATATATGGTAATATGGTAAAAGGGAAAAGCTGTGCCCCAAACAGCATAGATTATATGAAAAAACGGGTGATGGGAATGGATAAAACGGCGGTGTTAATTCCGTGCTATAATGAAGAAAAGACAATAAAAAAGGTAATTGAAGATTTTAAAAGAGTTCTGCCCGAGGCGGTTATTTACGTTTATGACAATAATTCGAGCGACAATACCGCTAAAATAGCGAGAGAAGCGGGCGCGGTCGTAAGATACGAGCGCATACAGGGAAAAGGAAACGTAATCCGCCGTATGTTCCGCGAAATTGACGCGGAGGTGTACGTCATGACGGACGGGGACGACACATATCCCGCCGAATATGCGCGCGAAATGGCGGACGCGGTGCGGAATAAAAACGCCGACATGGTAGTCGGGGACAGGCTTTCGTCAACATATTTTACGGAAAACAAACGCCCGTTCCATAACCTTGGCAACAGCCTCGTGCGGAAAAGCATAAACCGTCTGTTCAAAAGCGATATTAAGGACGTAATGACGGGCTACAGGGCGTTTGGCTATAAATTTGTAAAGACCTTTCCCGTGCTGTCGCAGGGGTTTGAGATTGAAACGGAAATGACAATCCACGCGGTGGACAAAAACATGGCTGTGGAAAATGTCGTAATCGAATACCGTGACAGACCCGAGGGAAGTGAGTCAAAGCTGAATACGTATTCAGATGGTTTTAAGGTACTTAAAACCATCTTAAGACTTTATAAAAACTATAAGCCGTTGAGGTTCTTTTCAATGCTTTCGGCAATACTCGTCATAATCGCGGCGGCGTTCTTCATTCCCGTGCTTATAACGTATATACAAACGGGGCTTGTTCCGAAAATACCGACGCTTGTCGTGTGCGGCTTTGTTATGCTGAGCGCGATACAGTCTTATTTTTCGGGCTTGATTTTATCGACTATGATACAGAAAAACAAGCAGGATTTTGAATACAGGCTGATACAGACAGAGAATGAATTTAAACGGAAAGCGGAGGAAGAAGTAAAATGAAAAAAAGGCTGAATAAGGAAAATATGCAGGAAAACAACAAATGGTATATATACGTAGTCGGCGTTATCGCTGTAACCGTATTGCTTATGCTTAATTCCGTGACGGCGAACAATCTTTCTTTTGACTTGCAGGTAAGCCGCACGGCGGACGGCTACAGCGAGTATTCGCCGAGACTGTCGCTTCCTCAAGGAGAATACACATTTCAGTTTAACAACGGTAACTCTGTTAAAATTGTAAATCCCGACGGAAAAGAGCTCGGTTCGGGCTCGGGAACGGTAAGCGCGAAGCTTGACCGTGACGAGAGCGGCATTATAATAAAATCGCAGACCTCAAATATTTCAAACGTAAGACTTACAAAACAGTTCGCAATATTTAACGACTATATTCTGTACGCGCTTCTTATCGCGGCAATGCTTTTGTATATAGGTTATATAAAGTTTAAAAAGAACGCGGATTTGACAAAATCAGCCGTTATAATAACGCTTATTGCGGCGGCTGTTTTCGCGTCATATCCGTCGTTTGAAAACTATCTGATTTACGGACAGGATTTGAATTTCCATTTATACAGAATAGAGGGCTTAAAGGACGGTTTGCTTTCGGGACAATTCCCTGTAAGAATTGACCCTGCGCATAACAACGGCTACGGCTATTTAACCGCGAGCATTTATCCGAGCCTGTTCATGTATTTCCCCGCGCTGTTAAGATTATGCGGCGTGTCGCTTGTGACAGCTTATAAAATCTTTCTGCTTTCGGTTAACCTTGCAACAGCGTTTATTATGTATACCTGCGCGAAGAAAATGACAAAATCAACCTTTGCGGGAGTGTTCGCGGCGGTTGTATACACGCTCTCAACATGGAGATGCGAGAATTTATTTTACAGAGCGGCTATAGGAGAGGCTCTGGCAATGACGTTTTTCCCTGTCGTAATTTTGGGACTTTATTATATTTTAAAGGACGATAAATCAAAATGGTGGGTATTTGCAATCGGGTGCAGTGCGATATTTCATTCTCATGTGATAAGCTGTATATTTGTTGCTATGCTTACAGCGGCGTCAATAATCGTATTTTGGCGCAATTTCGTAAACGATAAGAGATATATGGCGTTTGTTAAGGCGGCAGCTGTAACGCTGCTTATAAATTTATGGTATCTTGTTCCGTTTATTGTTTATTACTTCGGCGCTGACCTTTCTATACATCATACGCCCGCAAATACGGAATATTTTTCAAACGCGGTTTTCCCCGCCGAAATGTTCAATTTCTTCAATGATAAATACGGCTATTCACAGCTTTTGCCTCTCGGTATCAAGGGCGACATGTCGCTGTCGCTCGGAGTCGGCGTGACGTTTTGCTTTGTTATCGCCGCGCTGTACACAATCTTTTCAAAGAAAAGCGGGCTGAAAAATAAAAGCTTCTATACGTATATTTTTCTGTTCGGGTTATTCATTATGTTTATGACAAGCACGCTGTTCCCGTCGGAGCTTTTGCAGAAATCAAAGCTTCTTAACGCTTTTGCGGGCACTGTCCGCATGCCGTGGCGGTTTTTAAGTCTTGCGTCGCCGATTATGTGTTTTGTGGCTGCCGCAGCGCTTACGGATATTGTAAAAACGGATAAGAGCAGGGCGGTATGTATAGCTTTGGCGTGCATTATATGCTCATTTTCCTTTGCGGTTTTCGGCGAAAGCTATACCACGTCCTTTGACGCGTCGGTAAAAATCGGTCAGGCTGCGCCTGAGGCATATTCATGCGGATGGGACGACGAATATTTCATTCGGGGCACAAATAAAAACGAGCTTCTGCCCGAAAAGTATGAGGTGTCGTCAAGCTCGGTAAGGGTGCTGTCCTATGACAAAAACGGTACGAATATTAAGCTTGAAGTGTCGGGCGCGGCGGACGGAAAATATATAGAAGTCCCGCTTCTGTATTATCCGGGATATTCCGCAAAAGCGTCAAACGGAGAGAAGCTGACGGTTGAATGTGGAAACAACAATGTATTAAGAGTAAATCTCGCGGACGGCGCGGACAATATCAAAATTAAATACTCGGGCTTGCCGATATTTAAAATAAGCTGTATTATTTCGCTTATGACGGCAATATGTATTTTAGCCTATGTTTTCTGCCGAAGAAAGGGGATAAAAATTGATGAAATTATCGGAAAAAAGTAAATTGTTTACGCAAATGAACCCCTCAAAAAAATACGCCGTGATTTTTGCGGCAATCGCGGCAATATCGCTTATTTTGGAGCTGTTTGTCTTTAATTTCAAATGGATAAACTCCGCGTTTTCTAAGGAAACGGGCGGACTGCAGTATACCTCGTCCGATATTACGCGCGGGTCGGATTATATCACAATAAATTCAGACAATGCGGAAATAACAATACCGAACGTCAACAAAAAAATAAAGTACCTGCGTGTTTCGCTTGACAAGGACGCAAATCAAAAGGCGGAAATAACCGTTTCGGCAACTGATGAAGCGAATTCAAGAGGGTATCTCAGCGCGCCTGCGCGTACAGTGGTGTCGGGCGTTAAGCAAAGTCAATATATCAGACTTCATTTCAGCGGTGAGGTCGGGGATTTGAAAGTCAAAATACGCGGAATGAACGACGAACGCGCGGACGCCGATTTTATCGGAGTAAACGCGCACGTGCCGCTGATGTTTTCATGGGTCAGATTTTTAATTATGATTTTGCTTTTGTCGCTCGCGTATATTTTAAGACCAAAATCAAAGGTTTACAAATATAGGACGGATTTAACGCGGCAAAAACAAAAAACGGCGGTTATAATTTTCGCCGCAGTATTTGCGATTGTGTTTTTAATTATGATACAGTGGAACAGAACAGCATTGGAATTTCATGAAAGGTATCCGCATCACAGACAGTATTATGAGCTGTGCGACGCGTTTAAGGAGGGACATGTATCGCTTAATCTTCAGCCGTCACGGGAACTTGACGCGCTTGACAATCCATATGATACGTCCCAGAGAGGCGGAGTTTCATTTGAATGGGACACGTCGTATTATAACGGTAAATACTATTGTTATTTCGGGGCTGTTCCCGCCGCGCTTTTCTATCTGCCGTATAATCTGATAACGGGACGGGATTTGCCGAATTATGCCGCGCTGTATATTTTCGGCGTGCTTACAATGATAGGAATTTTACTCCTGCTGTGGGAAATTATAAAAAAATGGTATAAGGACACGCCGTTTGCGGTGTATCTGTTGATGTCGGGCGTTTTCGCCTTTATATCATACACGGTTTGCGTTGTGTATAAGCCTGATTTGTATATGGTTCCGACCTTGTCGGCGATGATGTTCGCAATTTTCGGGCTTGCACTTTGGCTGTCGGCAGAGCGGAAAAACAAAAAGGGCGAAACGGTATTGTCCGCGCCGCGCCTTGCGGCGGGTTCGGCGTTTATCGCGCTGACGGCAGGGTGCAGACCGCAGTTTCTCATAAGCGCGGTTTTGGGCGTGATGTTCTTTTGGGACTATGCCTTTAAAAAACGCGAATTGTTTTCAAAAAAGAGTATGAAACAGACTGTTTCGGTATGCCTGCCGTTTGTAATTATAGGAGTAATTTTAATGGCGTATAATTTTGCGCGTTTCGGCTCGCCGTTCGATTTCGGCGCAAATTACAACCTCACGACAAACGACATGACGCACAGAGGCTTTGTATTCGGGCGGATAGGACTTGGAATATTCACCTATTTCTTACAGCCGTTCCGCATGAATTCAATATTTCCGTTTATACATGATTTCGGCTCGGAAACAGTGTATCAGGGACTTACTTTAACCGAAAATCTTATGGGCGGCACGCTTTGGCTTTATCCTATTTTGATTATCGGCGTTTACGGGGCGTTTAAAAGAAATTTATTCGCGGATAAGCGCGCGTACAGACTGGTGTATTTTTCGGTTGTTATGGCTGTTGTAGTCGCTGTAATGGACGCACAGATGGCAGGGCTTTTGACGCGGTATTTTAACGATTTCGTATGGCTTATGATGCTCGCGTCCGCTGTTACGGTGTTCGCGCTCTGCGATAAGCATAAATCGGAGGGTGTTATTAAATTAACGCTTGCTGTATCGGTTGTGACTCTCGCAATTGCGTTTTTGACAATCTTCGCGCACGAGGAAGACTCCATTCAGAGCGCATATCCGCAGT
>CAZBXN010000094.1:0-6188 GCA_964496015.1 uncultured Lachnospiraceae bacterium
CGATACCGATAAATACCATAGCAAGCGCGAAGATAACAAGCGCAATGATTGTTACAGTTTGAGTTTGTTGTAGATTTTCCATAAATTCTTCCTCCCGTTTTACCTTTTTACTTTGAATTTAGCTGTTTTTTATTAAAACTGCCATATTACATTTACTACAACCTTTATTGTACTATAAAACAGCAAAAAAATAAAGGTCTTTTTGCGTATTTTGTTAGTTTTGCCTAATTTCGCGGACATTTTTCGGCATATCGTACAAAACAAAGACACAGAAAAACGGGAGATAAAATATCCCCCGTTAATTTCTTATTTACATTCCGCAGTCTATCGCGGCTCTTTCTACGGGCAGAGCCTTTTTATAGCGTTCAATGAATTTGTTGAAGCCTTCTGCGTCTTTTTCATTCGGTTCAAGCGTTATTCCGGGCATTCCCGCGAAGATTTTTTCGTCAAGGAATTTATCGAGCGTTTCGCCGTCATTTTTATGTATCATATATGACGCGAGCACCGCTATTCCCCACGCTCCGCCCTCGCCTGCCGTTTCCATTACGGTTACGGGCGCGTCAATCGCCGCCGCCATATATCGCTGACCGACTTTTTCGGTTTTGAACAAACCGCCGTGACCAAGAATTTTATCAAGCTTAACGCCCTCGGATTTAAGCAGTATGTCAAGTCCGATTTTCAGCGCACCCATTGACGTAAACAGGTGTGTACGCATAAAATTCGCCAAATTCATATTGGCGTTTGACGGATGAATTAAAATCGGACAGCCCGATTCCATACCCGTAATATTTTCGCCCGACAGATAACCGTAGGACATCAGTCCGCCGCAGTCCGCGTCGCCCTCCAAAGACTTAAAATACAGCGTATCAAACAGCTTCGGAATACTTATTTCCGCGCCGATAGCCTCCGCAAATTCCTTAAACAAATTTACCCATGCGTTTATATCCGACGTGCAGTTATTCGCGTGAACCATTGCGACAAGCTCGCCTGTCGGGGTTGTTACAAGGTCAATTTCGGGGTATACCTTTGACAGTTCCTTTTCAAGAACAATCATGGCAAAAACAGACGTTCCCGCGCTTACGTTTCCCGTGCGCTTTGCGACGCTGTTTGTGGCAACCATGCCCGTTCCCGCGTCACCCTCGGGAGGACACAGCGGACAGCCTGCCGACAATTTTTCGCTTACGTCAAGCAGCTTTGCACCCTCTGCCGTAAGTGTTCCCGCGTTATCGCCCGCAAGCATAATTTCAGGAAGAATATCGCTAAGCTTCCACGGCATGTTTACGGTATTGTCAAACTGTTCAATCATTTTCCGATTGTACTGCTTCTTTTCGGTATCAATCGGGAACATTCCCGACGCCTCGCCGATACCCAGCACTTTCTTGCCCGTAAGCTTCCAGTGAATATATCCCGCAAGCGTTGTTATATAGTCAATATTATTTACATGGCTTTCCTTATTGAGTATCGCCTGATACAAATGCGCTATGCTCCACCTCTGCGGAATGTTGTAATTAAACAGCTTTGTGAGCTTTTCGGACGCTTCACCCGTTATGCTGTTGCGCCATGTTCTGAAAGGAACAAGCAGTTCGCCGCTTTTGTCAAATACCATGTAGCCGTGCATCATCGCGCTGAACCCTATCGCGGCAAGGCTTGTAATTTCCGCGCCGTATTTTTCCTTTGCGTCAGCCGCCATTTTCGCATAGCTGTCCTGCAAACCGCTCCAAATATCGCCTAAGGTATAAGTCCAGATATTATTTTCGTATCTGTTTTCCCAATCGTGATTTCCCGACGCTATGGGATTGTTTTCCTCATCAATCAGCACCGCTTTAATTCGCGTCGAGCCAAACTCAATGCCCAAAACCGCTTTTCCGCTTTCAATAAGTGATTTAATATCTGCCATGGCAAAATCCTCCTTGTTTTTATTAAATTCATTATACTATAAATTTTTCGCAAAAGCAATTATTTTTTATTGAAATTTATACATCATGCTGACAGCCTCGGCGCGCTTGACATTATTGTTCGGCAAAATCGTATTGTCGGAATATCCGCTTATAATGCCCGCGCTCAAAAGCTTCGCCATGCTTTCCCTTGCCCATTCGGGAATATCCCCCGCGTCTGTAAAGGTAAGCTCCGCCGTCTGTCCGCTGTAGTCGGCAATTCTTCCCAAAATCGTCATTGCCTCCGCGCGCGTTATCTTGTCATACGGATTAAACGCCGCCGTACCGTCCGCGCCCGCGCGTCCTTTGATTAAGCCCTTTTCATACATTGCCTTAATTGCGTTCTGCGCCCAAAGCGGTATTTGGTCGTTATCGCTGAAGCTAAGAGCCTTGTCGCTGTAGCTTGACAAGTCAATCTGCATATAATTTGCAAGCATTGACGCAAACTCCGCGCGCGTCATGTCGTTATCGGGCTTAAACACAAGCTGCCCATCCTCCTCGATACCGTTGATTACGCCCCTGTATGACATCAGCGACAAAATAGTTTCCGCCCAGTGTCCCTTTGTGTCGGCAAACGGATTTACGGGTTTTGGGTAATCGCAGATATACACGGGGATTGACTTCTCGCAGTTACCGACCGAAACCTTTATTCTGCCCGTTTTATTTGACGTGTCGGCAAGAGTAAATATTCCGCCCTCGGTAATTGTTCCGATGTCGCCCTCAACGCTCCATTTAAACAGTCTGTCGTTTCCTAATAACACCTGTCCGTTCACATACGCCGCAGCGTTCATATTAAGCTGCAATTCTTCATTAGCTTCCGTGTAAATTTCAAGAACCTCTTTCCAGTCGCTTTCGTTATATACCCTGATTTCATCTGGATTTTCATAGGTGTTGTAGGTCGCTTCGGCTTTTGTATAATCGTTTGAAACCGTCACCTTAACCGTTCCCGTTCCTGCCATCTTCACAAGTCCGTTGCCGTCAACCTCGGCGTTTGCGCCGTCTGAATTTTCCACGCTGTATTTTACGTTGTCAAGCTTATCCATTTTATAATTGTGGTTGTCGTAAACCGTCTCCGCTTCTATCTGTTCCGTTTCACCCGCAAGATAGTTGGTGTTATCTCTCGTTTTAAGCGTAATATACCCGGGTATTCCCGTCGGTTCGCGGTTGTCTTTTAAGAATATAAAATTCGCCACGTTTCTTAAAGCCCCGTCCGACGGATGGTTTACAACGGTGAGCGCGTCGCTTCCCGGGAACACGCCCGCAATTGAGGTCGAACCGCCGCCGTCAAGATTTATCGCGTCAACGCAGCCGAGCTCAATCATACGTTCCGCGAGCGTGGTAAGCTGCGCGCCGTAGCTATAGCCCTTCTGGCGTCCGTCTATGACATAAAACACAATATTGCCGTCCGCTTTTATTCCTACCGCCGTTCTCGGCGCGGTACCCGCTTCAAAGCCAGAATTTATCTGTCCGTTTGTCAGCAGTCTGCCGCCGACCGAGCCCATTCCGTTCTGAATATTATTCCATTCGCCGTCCCCTACGGCTTCATTCGTCACCTTGAGCGTCTGTCCCTCTCTGATTGAAGTCATAAACCGATACAGTGACGCGTCGCCGCTCGTATCCATTGCGATTACGATTTTACCGTCGGGGATTGTGATTTCCCCGTCGTAAGTAAATACCTCGTCCACCTTAAGCGTCAGCGTATCACCGAGTTTAAGCTTTCCTTTTTTCGGCGTGCATATGGCAAAAATACAGTTCGATTTTGTCTTTGTGCTTTCGCCGAATTTATCGGTAAACATATAAATCGGGTCAAATCCCGGCTGACACCATTTGTTTATATACATGACGTCCGCGCTGTCCGAACTGTTCGACAGAGTTGTTTTTATATCAAGCCACCCGATATATCCCGTGCCGTCGGCACGGAAACCGACCGCGTCCATGCCGCCGTTTTCCTTTGAAGCAATTTCGCCGTCTATTATCGTATGTCCCATGGGTATACCTGTTTTAAACGAAAAATAATCAGCGTTTATGCCGACAAGCGGGCGCATGCCGTTGTCCTTCATATATTCGGCGGCTTGCTTTATGTTTCGCGTGCCCCAGATTGAATAACCGTTCACAACAACGGGAACAGCCTCGCTGTTGGGCTTGTATTCAACATAATATTCCGTCTGCTGTCCGACATTTTCATTGTCCGACTGAAAAACCACATTATGGAATTTTGTATACGCGCCCATATCCGTATCCCAGCCACCCGTTTTACTGCCCAAGGTTTCGGCGTGAGCAACGGCTGAAATTCCGATTATTGCCGCAATAAGTAAAATTGTCCTCTTCATCATATTTCCTCCGTTAAAAATGTGTAGGTATGCGATAATCACGCATACCTACAATATTATTTCCTATATGTCATTTCTTATTAAATCCTCGTATGTTTCGCGTTTTACAACAACCTTGGATTTGCCGTCCGATACCGCAACAACGGCAGGACGCGGTATTCTGTTGTAATTGCTTGCCATTGAATAATTGTACGCGCCAGTCGCGAGTACCGCGAGCGTATCGCCCACATGTATCTCGGGCATCATTGTGTCGTTTAATAAAATATCTCCCGATTCGCAGCATTTTCCTGCAATGGTTACTTTTTCCGTACGCTCTGCATCTGCATTATTCGCAACTACCGCCTCATACTCCGACTGATACAGGATATATCTGGGGTTGTCGCCCATTCCGCCGTCAACCGACACATATTTTCTTACATTTTTTATGTCCTTTACGCCGCCTACTGTGTACAGCGTAATTCCCGCAGGCGCAACGATGGAACGTCCCGGTTCCATAAGAATATACGGCAGCTTTACATTTCTCTTTTCCGCCGTGTCCTTTACAACCTCTGCCACATGACGTATATACCCGTCATACGGCACGGGGTCGTCGCTTTGGGTATATCTTATACCGTAGCCGCCGCCGAGGTTTAATATGTCAATTTCAAGATTTAGCTTGTCCTTTAAGTCGCCGATAAAATTCATCATAATTTCCGCCGCCTTGCAAAACGGCTCAATATCAAATATCTGCGAACCGATATGGCAATGAACGCCGTCAACCTTAACATTCGGCATTTTTACGGCTTTTTCTATAATGTCAAACGCCTCGCCGTTTTCAAGCGCAACGCCGAATTTCGAGTCTATCTGTCCCGTCCGTATAAAGCTGTGGGTATGCGCGTCAACCCCCGGCTTAATTCTGAACATGATATGCTGAACTATTCCCGCTTTTTCCGCGATTTGATTTAAAAGCTCAAGCTCATAGATATTATCTACAACTATGTGTCCGACGTTATTGTTTACCGCAAGCTCAAGTTCTTCGGCGGTTTTGTTATTTCCGTGGAAATATACCTTGTCCATCGGGAAATCCGCTTTAATCGCGGTATACAGCTCGCCGCCCGACACAACGTCAACTCCGAGCCCTTCTTCCTTTGCTATGCGGCAGGTATAAAGCGAGCAAAACGCCTTATTCGCATATAACACAAGACCGTTACCGTCATAGTGTTTATCCATTGCGTTTTTATAAACGCGGCAATTTTTTCTAAGTAAATCCTCATCCAAGACATACAACGGTGTGCCATACTCCTTTGCAAGCTCAACGGTGTCATTTTTACCGATTACAAGATGATTTTTCTCATTTACCGACAAATTTTCAGATACAAACATTCTTTTATCATCTCCCGATTTTATCCTTGCGTTCCGTCTTTCGGCGCGTCGCCTATTTCAAGATTGATTTTTTTAGGTCTTTTTTTCTTAATTTTCGGCTGTGCTCCGTCCGTTATACATTCCTTTGTTATCAGAACTTCGCCTATAGCCTCGTCTGACGGCGCTTCAAACATAATGTCCGCCATAGCTTCTTCTATTATCGACCTCAAGCCTCTCGCGCCTGTGTTCCGTTCAATAGCCTTGTCGGCTATTGCCGTAACCGCGTCAGGCTCAAATCTGAGCTTTATGCCGTCAAATTCAAACAACGCCGTATATTGCTTAATAAGAGCGTTTTTCGGCTGTGTCAGTATTGTAATAAGCGTTTCGCGGTCAAGCTTGTCAAGCTTTGAGAAAATCGGCAGTCTGCCTATAAATTCGGGAATAAGCCCGAATTTCAGCAAATCCTGCGGTATGATTTTATCAAGCAGCTCGCTTATATCCATGTCCTTTTTGCTCGATATGTCCGCGCCGAAGCCAAGACTGTGCTTGCCTATTCTGTCGCCTATAATCTTTTCTATTCCGT
>CAZBXN010000095.1:0-6157 GCA_964496015.1 uncultured Lachnospiraceae bacterium
ATGTGTTAGGCACGCCGCCAGCGTTCGTCCTGAGCCAGGATCAAACTCTCGATTAAATGGTTATCTAAAACGTATTCCTACGCCTTACATACTCGATTGCTTGTTAGCTCTTTACTAACTCTGACATCTGCTTCGTTATCTTATCCGAATTCCTGTCATAAAAAACTCAAATTTCTTAGACTTGCGATTGCTTCGCAATCGCTTGAACCTACACTATTTATCTTTCAATGTACATGCTATACCGCAATTTGATTTTTCAAATTGCTTCTTTGAAATCATGCCGTAAGGCTTTCTTTCAACCGACAGCTTTCTTATATTACCACATACTTTCCGCTTTGTCAACACTTTTTTTATAATTTTTTTAAAAATTTTTCAACTTTTTTCCGACACACAATATCTTGTATATTTTTGTTAAATCCAGCCACAAAAAACAACAATCATAAAGTTGTCCAAACGCTCATATTCTTTAACATAATATGAAGGAGGAAAATAAAATGTGCTATGATTATAACGGACTAATGGAGGAAATTACAGAGCTTACGAAAAGATACAATATAATAGAAGAGTTTTCAATCGGAAAAAGCGTTATGGAAAAGGATATTCCTTGTCTGAAACTCGGTTTCGGCGCAAAAAAGCTGTTTTTGAGCGGAGCATATCACGGGCTTGAATACCTGACATCGGCTTTTTTAATGAGGTTTCTCGCAAATACAGCGGAAAATGCCGATAATGAGCCGTTAAAGCGGCTTCTGGGCAAAGTGACGCTGTATACCGTGCCTATGGTAAACCCCGACGGGGTGGACATTGCAATCCACGGGCTGGACATCACAAACCCGCACCATCGGCGGCTAATCAGCATGGTTGGCATACACAGCTTTAACAGCGTATGGCAGGCGAATGTCAGAGGGGTGGACATAAACCATAACTTTGACGCGAACTGGCAAATGGTAACCGATTATCCCTCGCCGTCAAAATACGGCGGCGACTATGCGGAGTCCGAACCTGAAACGCGGGCAGTCACGGAATTTGCCCGCAGGGAAAATTTTGATATGCTGATAGCTTTCCACAGTCAGGGCAGAGAAATTTATTATGACTTTGACGGAATGGAAAGCAAACGCAGCGAAGAAATCGCCGAAAAACTCGCCGAAGAAAGCGGCTATGCCGTATGCCGTCCGACAGGAACGGCGACATTCGGCGGCTGTAAAGACTGGTTTATCAAGGAATTCGGAAAAGAGGGCTTCACGGTTGAGATAGGCTCGGGCGAAAATCCCCTGCCGATGTCGGAGCTTGACAATATATATGAAGAAAACGAAAAATTGATTTTACGCGCAATGGAGGAAATATAAAAAAACAATGGACTGTTGAACAGTCCATTGTTTTTTATGATTTAATGTTATTTAATTTTCTTAACAAGTCTTGCAAGCATTGTTGCCGCCTGAGCTCTTGTCGCGCCCTCTGCGGGTTTAAAGCTGAATGTACCGTCCTTGTCGTTCTTGAAGCCGTTGATGATTTCAAGAGCTACTGCCGTGTCAACATCAGCCTTTGCCCATGCCGAGATTGATGAAGCATCCGTGAACGAATTAGCCGACGGAGTAACTTCAACCTTCTTATAATTTGCAGCCGACGCTACGATTGAAGCCATTTCCTCTCTTGTAATCGGCTTATCGAGGTCGCTGTTTGATGCAACCGCGATTGCGTCATTTACGAGATTAGCTTCCTTTGCAGCCTTTACATACGGAGTCGCCCAGTGCTCTCCGTCAGCAGCCGCGCCCGCGTTAAGACCTGCCGCGGCAGCGATTAGCTTAACAAACTGACCTCTTGTTACAGAGCCCTCGGGTTCAAATGTTGTCGGCGTCATACCGTTGATTATACCCGCTTTAGCCATAGCCTCGATGTCAGCCTTTGCCCAATGACCGTCAATATCCGTAAATCCGTCTTTCTTTGACGGTGTTGTTACAGCGCCCGCATTCGGAAGCTCAGCTTCGCTGAAGTCCTTCGCCGTATAGCTGTTTGAAACAAGCTTAACGTTAGCCTCGGGCTGTGTCTTATACTGCGAGCCCTCGACAGCGTCGTTCATATACCAGCTTACATGAGGCGGCTGGTTGTAGCAGTTAGCATATACGCCCGACGAATTCCTGTAAATATCATCATGAGCCAGCGTATAGAAGTTATATTCTGTCGGAATTGTCGTTGTGTAAATTCTCAAAGCATACTGCTTTACAGTCTTTGTCGCAGTAACTTCAACCTTTCTGTATTCCTGCTTAACATCGTCCCATGTGCCCGTGAATGTCATCTTTTCCTCTTTCGGAGTTTCACTCTTGACAACATAGGTTACAAATTCTTCTCTCCAGTCGCCGATAAGATCGCCCTGAGCGTTTACATTACCCTTTGTTGAGTTGATTGAGTGAGTGTCCGCCGGAGCGAAGATTTCGTCAACCTTGTTTTCCTTATCGTTCCACTTGGAGATTGAGATTTCTTTACCTGCGCCGTGATGGTCCTGCAATTCGTCCTGCAAATCGCCGTCCCAGTAAATTCTGCCGTTTATGGCAAGCTTCAAATCGGGTAATTCTTCACCCTTGTTATCCCAATATCCTGCCGAACCTGCGCTCCACATTACATACCATGAATCCTTATAGCCGATATTTGCAATCATGCCGCGGCCCGTATCCTTGATACCGTTATGAATCTGATAAAATTCGCCCGTCTTTGCATTCTGAACTGAGCTTCCCCACTGATGCTCGGTTTCGCTTGCTCCGCCTTTTACAGCAGCGGCTGAATTTTTAAATACTGTATTGCTTGTAATATACGGCTTTAAAGCGTCGCCGTTAAGCTGGAATACTGCGCCGCCCGCGCCGTAGTCCTCGTACACCTTCATGAATTCAAGACCTTCCTTTGTCGGGTCAAAGTCGCCGAGGTGCATAGCGTCGCCGTGTTCCTGGAAAGTACACCAGAGAAGTGAACCGTCGTCGTCCCATGCAAGAGCGCCGTAGAAAATTTCGTCCTTGCCGTCGCCGTCCACGTCACCCGCTTCAATCTGATGGTTACCCTGACCTATATACTGATTATACTGAGCGTCAGCCGTATCGAAAGTCCAGTCCTCGGTAAGCTTGCCGTTTCTGAAGCTTACTGCCTGCGCGCCTGTACGGCCGTTCGGGGTTGAAATGTTTTTACCGAAATAATATCCTCTTGTAAATACAGCCGACGGATATGAGCCGTGAATATTGGCTATTGTAGCGTTATAGCGTTCGCAGCGGTTACCGAAGTCGTCGCCGAAGCTCTTATAAAATGCGTCCGTGCCGTCGTTACCGGGTTTATACGGAATTGAATCAAGCGCAACGCCTGTCGGACCGTCAAATACTGTTACATACTGAGGACCGAGCAGATTCTTGCCCGCATTTTTCGCCGCCCAGCTGTTCTCGTACGTGTCGCCCTTTGAAGCGTCGCCGATTACATTGCCCTGCGCGTCCGTCGTACCGTCCGCCGTTTTTAACATAACCTCCGAATTTCCGTCGCTGTCGAAGTCCGCGATACAGAACATTGTGTCGTGCTGACCCGCGCGGACATTGTAGCCCATGTCAATTCTCCAGAGCATTGTGCCGTCAAGCTTATACGCGTCGATATAAACCTTGCCTGTTCTTCCCGTGCTTGCCGCGTCCTTTTCGTCGCCGGGGTTCCACAGCATAACGATTTCATACTGACCGTCGCCGTCAAGGTCGCCGTAGGAAGCGTCGCCGGGTGAGTATGACGGATAGAAAACGCCTTCTCTCGACGTTACGGGCTCGCCCATATATTCGGGCGTTTCGCCGCAGGGTATTTCAATATACTGGTCTGCTAAAACAGATGCGGGAGCGGACATTTTTCCGCTTGCGGCAACCGTATAGTTGTCGCCTATATTTCCGCCCGCGTCAACATAGTTTGTAATTGCGCCCTCTGTTACCTTTTCCTTATTTCTGTAAAGAGTAAACTGCGTGTCGGCAGGTTCTGTCGCAAGTCTTCTCCACGAAATGAACACGCCGTCCGCAGTCTTAACCGCAACAACGCCTCTGTCAAGATTTTCAACCTCTCTCGTCACAGACGAACCCGCCTGCGCGTTCGCGGCAATCGGCGCGGCTATTCCGCAAGCCGCAATCTGCGCGAGAACCATCGAAAAAATCCCTATTTTTCTGATGCTCTTCTTAAGATTTTTTAACATTTTTGTATTTCCTCCCTCTTTTTTTATATCCTTATTCATCGTCGTCCGCGCATAGCGCGGCATAATGATATTTTCTATATTGTATCATATTTTTTCAAAATTTTAAAGTGTTTTTGATAAATTCAATGTATAATTTTCAGTGTTTTTTGTGCAATTTTTAGAAAGCCGAAAAAATCCTCCTCATTTGTATTGCAAAAAGAAAAAAATAGGTGTAGAATGATTATATGTAACAAACTTTAAGGAGAATGAACGAAACACAGTGGAAACGGCGGAAAAAATTTTATATATGATAGGACAGGCGCTCCTGTTTGTTTTTGAACAGATATGGGCAGGACTTAAAATTTTCGGCTCATGGCTTTACAAATGCCTGTCCGATTGGATAAAAGGAATTACATTGCCGACAACTATGAAGCTTTTCGGCGATATAAACGCGAACAGAACGCTTTTCGTCGCGCTCGCGGTATATATATTGTTTATGAATATATGGGCGTTCCGCTTATTCGCAAAGGATAAATCAAACGCGAAACGAAAGACGCGGCGCGTAAGCGAGGCGAAGCTGATGCGCGTATGCTTTTTCGGCGGCGCGACGGGCGGGCTTATCGGCATGAACGTATTTCACCATAAGACGCTCAAAAAGAAATTTACGGCAGGAATTACGCTGATGTTCGCCGCGCAGCTTATATTATTCAGCTTTGCGCTCGGATTTTTGGGCTTTTGGGCATTTTTATAAAGGAGTAATATTATGGATATAAACGAATTATCGAACAAAGACAAGTTGCGCATAGTACAGGAGCTTGTTCCGGGCAAACAGATTACGCTCGCGCATGTTATAGCGCACCCCGACGAGATTTTATACGTCAAACTTGGCTTAAACCCCGAGGTTGATTTTTCAAAAAGCGCAATCGGGATTTTGACGATTTCCCCTGCCGAAACGGCAGTAATCGCCGCCGACCTTGCGACAAAAACGTCAAACGTGGATTTGAGCTTTGTTGACCGTTTCAGCGGCACGCTCATAATTACAGGCATGGTCGCGGACGTTGAAACTTCGCTCAAGGCGATTGTTGATTACGCAAGAAACACGCTCGGCTTTACCGTCTGCGAGATAACGAAAACATGAAAAAGATTATTTTTGTCGGACGCTCGGAATGTGGAAAAACGACGCTTACGCAGGCGTTAAAGGGCGAAAAAATCCGATATAACAAAACGCAGTACGTAAACCGGTTTGACGTTATAATCGACACGCCCGGGGAATACATACAGACGAAAAATTTAGGCAACGCGCTCGCAATGTACACCTTTGAAGCGGATGTCGTGGGGCTTTTACTCAGCGCGCGGGAGCCGTATTCACTGTATCCGCCGTGCGTCACCCCCGTATGCAACAGACCCGTTATCGGGATTGTTACGCAGTGCGAACGCGCGGGCGCAGACCCGGCAAGAGCCGAACGCTGGCTACGTCTTGCGGGGTGCGAAACCGTATTTTTCGTGGACTCCAAAACAGGACAGGGAGTATGGCAAATTCTTGAATATTTAAAAGAGGACGGCGATATAATGCCGTGGGAAAAACCGCCGAAAAAATAATCGGCGGTTTTTTAATGAAAATTTGTAAAAATCTATTGCTTTTTTAATTTCTCCATAGTATAATCAATGATTGTGAATTGTTGTCCGACAATTTAACTTACCAATATAAATTTGGAGGTAACATAATGGCTGTTATAAACGCTGAGAGAAAAACAGGAAAAGTAAGCAAATATATCTACGGACAATTTGCGGAGCATTTGGGAAGATGTATATACGAGGGAATTTATGTCGAGGACGACAGTATTCCCAACACCAACGGTATGAGAAACGACGTTGTTTCGGCTTTAAAAGAGCTTGAAATCCCCGTACTGCGCTGGCCCGGGGGCTGCTTTGCCGACGACTATCACTGGCGCGACGGAATAGGCGACAAGGATAAGCGTCCATACATGG
>CAZBXN010000096.1:0-6130 GCA_964496015.1 uncultured Lachnospiraceae bacterium
TCGCGCCCAGTGACTTTCGTATACCTATCTCGCGCGTTCGCTCCGTAACGGACACAAGCATAATATTCATTATTCCTATACCGCCCACAAGAAGCGATATTCCCGCTATACATACAAGAACCGTCTGCATTGAATTCATCATAGTGGACATCTGGTCTATCATTTCTTTCATACTGATAACCGCAAAGTAATCATCATCGCCGATTTTTTTATTCAGAAACCGCTTTATCGCCGAAGTCGCTTCATCAACATGCTCCTCGTCCACGGCGTTTACGCTATAAATGCCTACAATATTATTTTTGCTCAGCTTTGATGCCGTTGTATATGGAATATATACCGCGTCGTCGCCGCTTCCCGAGGAGGAGTCCTCTTTTTCCTCGAACACGCCGACAACTTTGAGCGGTACGCCGTTGAATTTCAGCGACTTGCCGAGCGCCTGCCCCTTACCGAAGAATTTCTGTTCCTGATAAGTTCCTATTACGCAGACCTTTGTTTTATTTACAATATCCGAATACTGTATAAAGCGTCCCTGTTCCACTACCGTCTTTTTCATCTCGCTAAAGCTTTCGCTTACACCGTTCAGACTGCCCGTCTGATTTTCCGTTCCGCTTTTGAATGTTCCCGAAACGGTTATGTACGGCGATATGTCCGAAATAACAGCTTTATTTCCTTCTGCAAATTGATACATCTCGTCAGGCTCAACCTTTTTTCCGTTACGAGGCGTAATCGACACCTGAATTGTATTTGTGCCGATTTCGGCAAACATATCTGTAAGCTGCTGAGTTAGACCGCCCATAAGGCTTACAAGAATTATAACCGCCGCAATACCTATAATAATACCGAGCATTGTAAGAAATGACCGCACCTTGCTCGACCATATTGTAGACATTGCCATTTTAAAGCATTTTCCTATTCCCATTTCTACTCACCCGCCCCCGCTCTCTCCTGACGGGCTACTATTTCATCACCCTCTGCGGGTCCGTCATAAACTATTTTACCGTCGGTAATTCTGACTACGCGTTCTGCCTGCGCTGCGATTGAATTGTCATGAGTGATTAAAACAATTGTATTACCCTCGTCGTGAAGCTCCTTTAAAAAATTCATGACGTCGCGTCCCGTTTTACTGTCAAGAGCTCCCGTAGGCTCGTCGGCAAGTATTACCGACGGATTTCCAGCGAGTGCGCGCGCGATTGACGCTCTCTGTTGCTGACCGCCCGAAAGCTGCGACGGATAGCTTTTCGCCTTGTCGCCGAGCCCTACGCGTTCAAGCGAGCGCATGGCTCTTTCCCGCTGTTCATTGTCGCCCACGCCCGCATAAAGCAGAGGAAGCGCCACATTGTCAAGAAGCGTCAGCTTAGGCAGAAGATTGTATTGCTGAAATATAAATCCGAGCATTTTATTCCGCACTTCGGCAAGCTCGTCGTCTGTATAATTTCCTATATCCTTGCCGTTTAAGCGGTATGTGCCGCTCGTGGCAACATCAAGGCAGCCGATTATATTCATGCACGTTGATTTTCCGCTTCCCGATTTTCCTATAATCGCGACAAATTCGCCCTTGTCTATGTTGAGCGTGATACCATCAAGCGCGTGTACCTCGCTGTCGCCCATATAATATATTTTGTATATGTCTTTCAGTTCTACCAATGGAGGCATATCCGAGCACCTCCGTTTACTGTCCCTGCGGACCGCCGCCGGGTCTTCCGCCGCCCGGGCTTCCGCTTCCCTGTCCGCCGCCCTGAGAAGGACCGCCGCCGTCATCAGGCGCACCGCCTCCCATTCTCTGCATCATCATTTTTTGCAAATCACTTGAGTTGTCAGCTTCCTGACCGCGTACCGTATCATTCAGATTAAGTCCCGACTTTATTTCAATATAATTGTCATCGCTGATACCTGCTTTTACTTCAACGCTCTTATAGCCCTCGGGCGCATTGTCGTCGTCTTTTTCCTTATCGCCCTTTACATATACTATATTTCCTCTCACAAGCGAGCTTACAGGTATACTAAGCACATTTTCAGCCTTATCGACAACTATTTCCGCGTCAATATTCATACCGGGCAAAAGCTCGCCGTAATCTGCTATTGTAACCGTAACGGGATAATTCGTAACGCCGTTCGCCGCCGTTCCGTTAAGGCTTACCTTTTCGACAACTCCTTTAAAGGTTTTATCCTCGACAGCGTCCGCGCGTACCGTTACCTCCTGCCCTGCCTTTATCTTTGCAACGTCAATTTCATCTACGTCTATATCAAACTGAACGCTCGACATATCGTAGATTATACACATAGGCGTTGTGGCGTTTGACGAGTCAATCTTATCGCCCGCCTTGCTGTTCTTAGTTACTACCATTCCCGAAATAGGCGCGGTAATTGTGTAATCACTAAGCCCCTTCTGCGCTTTTTCAAGCTGAAGCTTTGCGTCGTCAAGCGTAAGCTTAGCGGTATATGCCTGCGACTGCGCCGATGTGGAGTCAATAACGGCGATTGTCGCGCCGTTTCTTACGCTGTCGCCCTCTGAAATATTTACCGACGCAATTTTTCCCGACGCTTCGGCGCATATTGTATGCTCGTTTATATATTCAAACTGTCCCGCGTCACTGCATGCCACGTCGCCCACCTGCGCGGTCGCCTTATCCGAATTTGTAAGCGCACCCGGGTTTTGAAGCTCGATTGTGACATATCTGACTTTGCTGTGGCTTGATGTCGCAACCGACGAGGTTGAAATTTCCGTAACGCGTCCCGAAAGCTCGTTTCCCGTGCCCGCAACCGTAAGAAGCGCAGTTTCTCCATCGCTTATTTCCGCCGCGTCCGCCTCGTTAAACGGCACGCGTATTTTCATATATCCGTCGCTGTAGACAGTGGCTACCTTTGAGCCAATCTGTACGCCGTCGCCCTGCTTTACAAGCACCTCGCCTACAGTTCCCGTTATATCCGTTTTTATGTTAAGGTCTGACAGCGCTTTCTGCGCGTCATTATATGCCTGCTGAGCTTTTTTTACGGCATTTTCCGCGCTGCTTACGCTGTTCTGGGGCGTTTCGGAGTCAAACTGATAAAGCTTATCGCCCTTTTTTACCTTATCGCCCTCGTTTATGTAATCCGCTGTCACTTCGCCCGTGGTAATCGTCATTATCGAATAAGAGTCTTTCGGTTTAATTACCGCGCTGCCCGTAACCTTTTGCTCGATTGTCCGCATTTCTACGGTTACATCCTCGGGCTTCATAGCGTCAAGCATTTTCTTCTTTGAATGAGAGCTTAAACCGATAAATGCTAAAATTATTGCCGCAATTACAAGCAGAATTATAAGCGTTCGCCGCTTTATATGGAATTTACCTATATTAAATCTCTTTTCTTTTCTGTCAAAGCTAAATATCTTTTTAAGCTTTTTCACGGGCTTTTCCTGCTTATCGCCTTTTTCCGTTTCTTCCTCGGGTTTTGTAAGCAAATCCTGCATTGCCGCGCCTCCTTAACAATATCTAATCGTAGATATTTTATCACTGCTAAATTCAGCTGTCAATAAGCTCGCATTTTTATTAACAAATTGTTTATAATTCGTTTACTTTATAACCAAAAAAATGTCATTTTTAGTAATTATATGTTTTTTTCTTGTTTATTAAAAACGCTGTTGTAACTGCGAGCGACATAAGCTCCGCCGCCACTATCGCAAGCCATATTCCGTCAATGCCAAAAATCATCGGCAGAATTAAAACGGAAATTATCTGAAATACAAGCGTTCTCAAAAATGATATAATCGCCGAAACAAGACCGTTATTGAGCGCGGTAAAAAATGCCGAGCCGAATATGTTATATCCCCATATCAGATATGCCACAGAATATATCTTAAATCCGCGCGAGGTAAGAGAAAGAAGCTCAGCGTCGTAACCCACAAATATCTTTGCAAGCGGATGCGCCATAATTTCTCCGAACAGAAGCATTGCAACGCCTGTCACACTGATTATTATCATACTTTTTTTGAATAAGTTTTTAAGCTCCATATGGTTATTTGCTCCGAAATTATATCCTATAATAGGAGCGCAGCCGATTGAATATCCTATAAATGCAGCGGCAAATATAAAGCCTGCATACATAATAACTCCGTATGCCGCGATACCGTCCTCGCCCGCAAATTTCATAAGCTGAAAATTATACAGTATGTTTACAAGCGACATGGAAATATTTGTCATAAGCTCGGAAGAACCGTTTGTACAAGCCTTAATAATCACTTTTTTCTCAAATCCTGTTTTTGTAAGCCGCAGTGTACTGTCATTTTTTCTTAAAAAGTATACTAACGGTATAATTCCGCCCACACATTGGCTTAATCCCGTTGCCGCTGCCGCGCCTGCTATTCCCCATTTAAACACTCCCACAAACAAAAAGTCAAGCACCATATTTGTACAGCCTGCCATAACTGTTATAACAAGTCCGAAGTGCGGCTTTTCAGCGGTTATAAGGAAGCTCTGAAAAACATTTTGAAGCATAAACGCAGTCAATGCGGCTATAATTATTCTGCCGTAAAGAACACAGCCCTCTAACATGTCCTCCGTTGCGCCTAAAAGCACAGCTACAGGTCTTAAAAAAATAAACCCCGCTATTGTAAGTATAATACCGCTTATAATTGTCGCATAAACAAGCATGGAAAAATATTTGTTTGCTTTCTCTGCATTACCCTCACCGAGTGTTTTGGAAACTATAGCGCTTCCGCCTGCGCCAAACATAAAGCCGACTGTTCCGAGCACCATAAGCACGGGCATGATAAGATTAACCGACGCAAAAGCGGTTTTTCCCGCGAAATTCGATACGAAAAGACCGTCCACCACGCCGTAAATTGAAGTAAATATCATCATCAGCACAGACGGAATGACAAAGCGTATCAACCTCTTATAAGTAAAATGGTCTGACAACTGAATTTTCATATATTTTCCTCCCAAAATATCCATAATTGCTTATAAATTATACTGTTTTTCAAATTATTTGTCAATCTTTATCTATTGACAACTTGCATAATATTTGAGTTTAAAAAAACTTCCTTATCTTGCAACTTGTATATTGACAAAATATTATTTAGTGGTATAATTAGTTTATACAAATCAATAATTTATTTGATAAGACAAAGGTGTTTTATATTTGAAACGGGATATAAAACACCTTTTTTTATCAGACAATTTTAGCGCAAGCTAACATTTTAGGAGGTATTCAAAATGAGTAATGTAGCAGAATATTTCGGCAGCAAGGTTTTCAACCTGCCGACAATGAAGGAGCGTCTGCCGAAGGAGATTTACAAGTCGCTGGTTAAAACAATTAACGACGGTACAAAGCTTGACATCAATGTTGCGAACGCCGTTGCGCACGCGATGAAGGAATGGGCAATCGAAAACGGCTGCACACACTACACGCATTGGTTCCAGCCGATGACAGGTCTTACGGCGGAAAAGCACGACGCATTTATCCAGCCTACGGACGACAGAACGGTCATTATGGAATTTTCGGGCAAGGAGCTCGTTATGAGCGAACCCGACGCTTCCTCGTTCCCCTCGGGCGGTCTGAGAGCTACCTTTGAGGCAAGAGGATATACGGCATGGGACCCGACTTCCTTCGCTTTTATAAAGGACCATTCCCTATACATACCGACCTCGTTCGTTTCATATACAGGCGAAGTACTTGACAAGAAAACCCCGCTGCTGCGTTCGGAAGCGGCTATTGACAAGGCGGCTAAGAGAGTTCTCGCGCTCTTCGGCAAGTTCCCGAAAAGAGTTGTCGCTTATGTCGGTCCCGAACAGGAATACTTCCTTGTTGATAAGAAATTAAGAAATCAGCGCAAAGACCTGCTTCTTACAGGCAGGACGCTGTTTGGCGCAAAGCCCGCAAAAGGTCAGGAAATGGACGACCACTACTTCGGTCAGATTAAAGAAAGAGTTGCTGCTTTCATGAAAGAGGTTGACGAGGAATTATGGAAGCTCGGCGTTCTGGCAAAAACAAAGCATAACGAAGTTGCTCCCGCGCAGCATGAAATTGCGCCGATTTTCTCGACAACGAATATTTCATCAGACCATAACCAGCTTACTATGGAGGTTCTTAAAAAGGTTGCTGACCATCACGGTCTGTACTGCCTGCTTCATGAAAAGCCGTATGAGGGTATCAA
>CAZBXN010000097.1:0-6079 GCA_964496015.1 uncultured Lachnospiraceae bacterium
TATAAATTAACTATATTTATATGAGGAGCGATGAATATGACAGAGCAGAAAAAGCCGTTGCAGGACCATACGATTATAATGAATAACCGCAGCAAAATGACGCTTACAGGCGTTACGGAGGTGGCAGGATTTTCCGATAACGCGGTAGACCTCAATACCTGTATGGGTGCGCTTTTAATAAAAGGCAGAAGCCTTACGATAAATAAATTAAATACCGAAACGGGCGAGCTTAACGTAAACGGGGAAATAATTTCCATGCAGTACACGGCAAAGAAGAAAGACAGTATTTTTGCGGGACTGTTCAGATAAAACTATGAACGAGGTTTTTGCGCTTCTGGCGATGACTGTCTGCGGCGCCGCCTTATCGGCGGTATTCGATATGCGGCGCGGAATACAGAAAGCGGTTAAGCTGCCTGATATTGCGGTTATAATATCCGATATTCTGTTCTGGATATTTTCGGCGCTTGTAACCGTTTGGTGTTTAAAAACTTTTAACAGCGGCAAAATCGGAATTTATGACATTATAGGCTTTATTTTGGGAAGCATACTGTATTTTATGCTGCTCAGCGGCATAACGGTGAAGCTTTTTGCCGCAATAACGGGATATATTTTAAAAATATTTGGGTTTATTTTCAAAATACTCTTGACACCGATAAGATTTTTATATAAAATTATAATAGGTATATTTATGAAAATCAATGTACGAAAAAAGGAGATTAAGACTGATGAGCACAATGAGGGAGCGGGTTCTTGAATTTATGATTTTACATAAGCGTCCGATTAAGATATGGCTGCTTGTGTTTATTGTCGGCGCAATGGTATTCAAGGGCATAATGCAGCAGCCGCAGATAAACGAGAACCGCAAAAAAATTGCACGGCTTGAGGAACAGATTGAATATGAGGAAACGAGGAAATCCGAAATTGAAGATTTAAAGGACAAAGTCAATTCCGACGAGTACATAGAAAAAATGGCGAGCGAAAAGCTCGGAATGGTAAAAAGCACAGCCAAAATTTTCATAGACGTATCACAGGACTAAAAAGAGAGGTTTTATATCAGGCATGATTTCAGTGGGGAACATAATAGAAGGAAAGGTAATAAGCGTAATGCCGTTCGGCGCATTCGTTGATTTGGGAGAAAAACAGTCGGGACTTATACATATTTCGGAAATATCCTCGACGTATGTTAAGGATATAAACGACCATGTCAAAAAGGGCGACGTAATCAAAGTAAAGGTAATAAAAATTGACGATAAGGGCAAAATCAGCTTATCGGCAAGACAGGCGCAGGAAACAAAGCCGCGCAGAAATTCAAAGGACGCGGAAAAATCGTCAAAACCTGTCCGTCCCGCACCCGTGGAATGGGGGCAGCATGACGATAATTTGTCGTTTGAGGACAAGCTGTCTAAATTTAAGCAGGACAGCGACGAAAAAATGCAGGCGTTAAGACGCAGCGCGGACTCAAAACGCTCGGGGGGATATAGCCGCAAAAGCAGCCATTCATTTTGATATATGATTTTAAGGACGGAAGAATATTCCGTCTTTTTCACGATTATGAGGAGTTTTTGTATGAGCAAAATAAGGGAAAATATTTTAAACAAAAACAGAATATTTCCGCTTATAGGCGCAATTATTGTATTTGTGCTTTGTTTTTCTGTTCTCTATATGGGTGAGAACGTGGGACTGAGCGACAACGGCGATTTCCGCCGCGTTCTCCTTGTGAATAATCTTGAATACAAGGACGAAACAGACCATTATTATCTGTTTAAGCAGGATTATAAAATGAAGATTGAGGGCGATACTTTCGGCGAAATGCTTGCCTCAACATGGGCGACGGACGAGGAAAACAACATATATACCTCGCCGCATTTTGTTATTATAAAAATTTCAAAATCAATGAATTTTATAATGAATTATATTAAGGACAGAGATGTTACGGAATATAATATAGCATATCTTGCGGGTATATACATATTTATGCTGTCGATGGCGGCATGGTGTATATTTACGTTTTTTCAGGGAAAGCCGGTAAAGCTTCAGATAGCGGTATTTGCCCTGTTCCTGCTTATATTCTGCGACGCGGGATATATTTTGTATTTTAATTCGTTTTACGGTGAACCGCTGCAATACGTGTCAATTATGCTTATAATCGCGATAGGGCTTTTAATGTACTTAAGACCCAGCATACCGAAGGTCATATGCCTTTATATATCGCTGTATTTTTTCGCGGGTTCAAAGCTTGTAAATGTACCGTATGCGATTATCGTAAGCCTTTTGGCGCTGTGCATAATGTTTTTGCGCGGGGACAGGCGCTTTAAGGTGACTGTAGCCGTATGCGCCGCGGTTTCCATAGGCTTTACGATTAAGCTGTATACGGATATTCCCGACTGGATGCAGCAGGACACCACATATCAGTCGGTATTTTTCGGCATATTGAAGGAAAGCGGCACTCCCGATAAGGACTTGGAGGAGCTTGGAATAGACAGTAAATATTCGGTTTTGTCAAATACTCATGCGTATATGAACGGGGACGAATATCCGATAGACATTACGAGCGACGAGTTTGCGGACGAATTTTACGGCGAAATATCAAAGGCGAAAATACTGTTCTTCTATCTGCGTCACCCGTCAAGGCTTTTTGACAAGCTGTGCCTGTCGATAGAAAATTCCGCGTATATACGCCCGCCGAATGTCGGCAATTCGTCCGAAACGATTATGGAAATGACAAATAAATACAGCCTTTGGAGCAATTTAAGAGTTCTGCTGAAATTCTTCTATCAGCCGATAGTGATATTTATTTTGTTCATATTGATTTCGGCATATATTTTATTTGCGAATATTTATGCCGTTATCGCATTTAAGGAAAAAAAGAGCGGACAGAGAATATATATGATTGGCGCGTTTGACGCGCTGCTTATCGGCATATGGCTTAATTTGATTTTGCCCGTTTTATGCAACGGCGAAGCGGATTTGCCTAAGCATATGTTTCTGTTTATAAGCTACATGGATATTTTGTTTTCGGTGCTTGTACTCGGCATAGTTAAAATGAAGCCGCTCAACAAAATACCCGTGCTTGCCGTAACCGCGCTTCTGGCAGGAATATTTTATATTTCTCCGCCCAAACGTATAGTGGAGTTCGGAACATATAACGGCGAGCCCGTAAAGTGGGAAGTCGCGGAGGAATTAAACGACAATTCCCTGATTTTGGTAACAAAGGACTGCGTATCGGATAGACGGTTTGACGGCGAAAACAATATGTGGGAAACGAGCGAACTCAGAAGCTGGCTTTCGACGGAATTTTTGAATGAGTTTACCGAGGAAGAAAAAGCCAAAATTATGCCGAGCGTAAACGAGGTAATTCTTGCGGCAAACGATAAGGCGGCGGCAGCCGCGGGAGACCATACGCATTATTGGAACTGTACGAAGGACAGAGCGGGCGATTTGTCAAAAACCGCGTATCATTATTATCTGGAGGACAGAGTATATATACCGACGCTCGATTTAATCAAGGAACTCAATAACGGCAGCTCGTACTGGGTGCTTTGCCCGTATGCGGGAAATGATAAAATGGAACGCTATATGAAATATGACGGATATGTTCTTCATACAAACGTGAACAACGTAAAGGGCGTAAGAGCCGTTATAAAATACGACAACAGCAAGGACAATTTACTGTATTAAAGGACTTTAAAAATGGAAACAAGGATATTGAAAGCAGACGACAACGGAATAAAGGAAGCGGGAAAAATAATACGCGGCGGCGGACTTGTGGCGTTCCCGACAGAAACGGTTTACGGCTTGGGCGCGTCCGCGTATGACGAAAAAGCGGCTGAAAAGATTTACGCGGCAAAGGGCAGACCGTCCGACAATCCGCTAATAGTGCATATTTCCGATAAATCGCAGATAAATGAGCTTGTAAAAGATGTTTCGGATACCGCACAAAGGCTGATTGACGCGTTTATGCCCGGACCGTTTACCATTATATTAAAAAAGAGGGATATTGTCCCCGATACAGTGACTGCGGGGCTTGACACGGTCGGAATACGCTTTCCCGAAAACGAAACGGCAGTTAAATTTATCGCCGCGGCGGGCGTGCCGATAGCCGCGCCGAGCGCGAATATATCGGGTAAGCCGAGCCCCACAAAAGCGAAGCACGTAATCCATGACATGAACGGCAGGATTGACGCCGTAATTGACGGCGGCGACTGCACTATCGGCGTAGAGTCCACTATTGTTGACGCGTCGGGCAAGGTGCCTGTTTTGCTCCGTCCGGGCGGCGTAACATATGAAATGCTGAAAGAAATTGCCCCTAATACGGTAATAGACGAAAACGTCATTAAATCAACCGCCGTTGAGGACAAGCCAAAATGCCCGGGAATGAAATACAAGCATTATTCGCCCGACGCGGAGGTCATTGTAGTTGAGGGCGAAAAAGACGCGGTGAGGTCGAAAATAAAAGAGCTTATAGCAGAGAATGACGATAAAATAACGGGTGTGCTCACAATGTATGAAAGCGCGTATGACGACGCGGTGATACTGTCGGCAGGGGAAAACAGCCGCGATTACGCGAACCGTCTGTTTTCCGCACTGCGCGAATTTGACGAACTGAAGGTCGGGGTTGTGTTTGCTGAATTCTGCGAGGACGGGGGATATGCGCTTGCGGTAAAAAACCGATTATATAAGGCGGCGGGCAACAATGTAATACACGTCTGAAAAAATATGTATTCTGTTAATTTAAAATCAGGCTTATGCCTGATTTTTTTGTGCGGAATTTGTCGAAGAATTTTCTCAATTCGACAACAGAGTATGACAAATTTCACGCAAGACAGGTAGTATAATTAGTCATGAGGTGAGCGTCATGGACATATATGCAGACGAACTGTTTTTTATAAATCTGATATTCAATTATATGGCGCTTTTCATTCTCGGAAAAATAATGAAGCTTAAAATCAGGCGGCGGCGCATACTGCTCGGCGCGTGCGTAGGAGCGCTGGGCGCGGTAACAGTTTTTTTTCTTGAAAAAAACATTATAATTTTACGGCTTATAACGGCATTTTTCATGATTTTATGCGCCTTTGGCGGCAAAATTAAACAGTTGCTTATAAGGCTTGCGGTATTCTGGATTTTGACGACGGCTGTATCGGGAGCGGTATCGGCGGTATTTGCCTTCACACCCGTAAAGGGAGCAATCAAAAACGGGATAATGTATTTTAATATTTCGGGAAAGCTGTTTTTCGTAATTTTGCTCGCCGTATACCCGCTTGTGTGCCTTATATTTAAAATTTTGGGCGACAGGCGAAAAAAACAGATTTATACCGCAAAAATACAAAAATCCGACAAAAGCGTTACGGTGTCCGCCCTTTACGACAGCGGCAACAGATTAAAAGACCCGATAACGGGCAGGGCGGTTATGATTGCCGAATGGGACGCGGTGAAAAATTTGTTTGATAATCCGTGCAAATTTGACGAAATTCTTGACAACGCGGAAAATTTAAAACTGCATCTTGTGCCGTACCGTTCTCTCGGCAAAAAGAACGGAAGCATATTTGCGTTTTCGGCGGACAGAATATCGGTAGAGGACAAAAATACGGAAAAAATCTTTGTCGGGATAACAAATCAAAAGCTGTCACGCGATTATAACGCGCTTTTGAACTGCGAATTTATATAAATTAAGGAGTTAGGGAACATGGAATGGCTTAGGAAATTAAGTAAAAAATTTGCGTATATAAACGCGCTTACAATATCAGACGACGAGGTTTTCTATATTGGCGGCAGCGACACATTGCCCGCGCCGCTTACAAAGGACGAGGAAGCCGAAATTATGGAACGCCTGTCACAGGGCGACATGTCCGTTAAGGCGACGCTTATTGAGAGAAATTTACGCCTTGTCGTCTATATAGCGCGCAAATTCGAGAATACGGGCATTTATGTTGAGGATTTAATATCAATCGGCACAATCGGGCTTATAAAGGCGATAAACACCTTTAAGCCCGACAAGAAAATCAAGCTTGCCACTTATGCTTCAAGATGTATAGAAAACGAAATTCTTATGTATCTCAGGAAAAACTCCAACATGCGCTCC
>CAZBXN010000098.1:0-6051 GCA_964496015.1 uncultured Lachnospiraceae bacterium
CTTTCCTTACATTCCTCAACGGAATATTTTGAATTGTAATCAAGATGGTAATCAAAAAATTCCAAAACAAGCTTACCTGCATGGTCGGTTATGGGGGAAATATCCGTAAATACTTCCTTTAAGCCTTCCTCGATAAACCATTTGTAGGAATTTTTCTGCACCTCGATAAGATTTGGCATATCCAAAACCTCTTTGATTTTGGAATAGCTCAGACGAGTATTTTTTCCTGCTTTTACCTCGTGCATCATTTAGTTAATCACCTCATCATTTCATGTTTGCTCTTTTTTCTAAGGAATACTAAATTCGACATTTTTTTAATACTGCTATTGCATTTTGAATAAAATTATGCTATAATACATACAATGATAATATAAAAATTATCGGATTGTACCTTAAAAATAAAGATTATGATACAGTTTATAATTCTATCACAAATACCATGTTTTGTCAATAGCAAAATCACGGTTTTTTGTGATTTTTTTGATTAAATTGACTTTTTAAATAAAATGGGGTATAATGTAGACAAATTGGGATTTAAAAGGGAGAAAAACAATGCCTGAATTTATAACAAAAACAGATTTTATACCCGTATCGGCGGATTTTATCGAGCATACAATGCTAAATGCAAACGGCGCGTACGTAAAGGTATATCTTTACGCGCTGAATTTGGCGTACAAGGGAATATCGGAGGATAACGCGGATATTGCAAAAAAGCTTAATCTGCTTGAAAGCGACGTTGTAAACGCGTTTGAATTCTGGCAGAAGGAAAACGCGGTGACGCTCAGCAACGACTGCGTTTATTTTAACGGTCAGTCCGAAAACAAGCAGGGACAAAAGAAACAGCCGCCGAAAAATATTGCGGCTATAATGACGGAAAACAAGACTCTTGCCGATTTATGCACGCTGTCGCAGGAGATTTTGGGAAAAACTTTAAACAACAACGACCTTGAAACGCTGTACTGGTTTTACGACGAGCTCGGTTTTTCGCCCGAGGTTATTATTATGCTGCTTGAATACTGCGTGTCAAAGGACAAGCGCAATATGAAATATATCGAAAAAGTCGCGATTGCGTGGCATGAAAATAACATCACAACCATGAGCGAGGTTGACAAATATATTAAAGAGGAAAAAGAAAAAGGCTCTTATTTCTATTCGCTGCGCAAGCTTTTCGGAATAACCGACCGTAATCTTTCAAAAACCGAGGAAAGATATTTAAAGACGTGGCGCGACATATATGATATGCGCGAGGAAATGGTCGCGCTTGCTTACGAATACTGTATTTTGAGCATTAACAAGCTTTCGTTTCAGTACATGGACTCTATTATCCGCGGCTGGCACGAGAAGGGAATAAAAACAATTCAGGACGCGGAAAAAGACCACGAGGAATATAAATCAAAAATGAAAAAATCAAATGACCTCGGCGTTTATAATTCCGATATTGATTATGACAAGATAGCAAAAGACGCAGAAAACAGGAATTAAAAAAGTCCCCCGAAAATCGGGGGGTTTTTTTATTGTGCAAATTTCTTTATTCTTATATCCTCGCCGTAAAACCTGCACGGTTCAAAGCTTTCATAAATTCTTGACGCAAAGCGTGAACTATAGGTTTTTGCAAGCTCGTTTATATTAAGATTTGTGTTTATAATTATTTTCTTGTTGTTTGACAGTCTGTCGCAAATTAAATCAAACAGGAACGCAGTATTGTTTTTATTCTGCGCCTCTGTTCCCAAATCGTCGATAATCAGCAAATCCGCGCTGTACAAATTGTCAAGCGTCGATTTATCTTCAATTCTGCCGAATTTATAGTCCTCGTAAATACTGAAAAGCTTTGTCGCGCGCGTATATAAAACAATATATTCTTTGTCTATAAGCTCCTTTGCGATACAGCTTGAAAGGAATGTTTTACCAAGTCCCGTCGGTCCGTAAAACAAAAGCGATTTTGTTTCATTTTCAAAATTATCGCAGAAGTTTTTCGCGCGCGTATAGATTTTTACCATATTGTCATACGGCGAAATTTCTTCATTGCCCTTTTCCTTTGAATAATAATCAAGCGTAAAGGTCGAAAAATTCTGTTTTTCCAAGGTTTCGCCGAAATTTGATTTTGCATACGCCTCATTTATAAGCTTTTGTTTTAAACAAACGCATTTTTTTCCGTCGGGCATATAGCCCATATCGCTGCAAAGCTCGCATTGGTATTTATATTTGTCATAATCGGACGGAATATTGTTTTCTCTTAACAAAGCTTCTTTTTCTTCTTTGAGGTTTTTGAATTTTTCCTTTAATTCTTTATTCAGCTTTTCCGCGTCCGCGGGATTTTTCAATATATTTTTCATGTTGTCGTAGCCCGCGGTAAAAATCTCCTCGTCTATCTCTTTAATGCGCGGTACTTTTGCGTAAACCTCTTCGACGCGCTTTTTGCGCTCGTTTGCCGCGCGCGTTCTCGCGTCCTCATACTGCGCGAATATATTCTCGTTCAAATTATTTCACCTCTTTTAAAATTTCAATAATTTTATCCTTCTTGTTTAAAATTTCATCAAACCGCCGTATATATTCAAGCGGGTCTTTAAAATTAAAAATTCTTTCTATTCTGTCACCCATGACAAGCTTTGTCGAACCGCCGCCGCCAAGCGCGATTATAGTTTGTTTTTCCTCCATAATATTTATGTTATAGGCGCTCATTGTGCCTTTTTTTGCATAGCCCACATTTTCAAGATTTCCCGAAATATTTTTCTGGCGGTACATATAATACGGTATCATGTTATTTTCTTTCATGCGCCGCTGCGCGTATGAAAGCATTTTATTCATGTTTTCCGCCTCAGTAAGTTCAACGTCGGAAAATCTCAGATTTACCGCGCGTTTTACGCACATTGAATGAACAGTTATATTTTCGGGGTCTAATTTTATAACCTCGTCAAGACTGTATTTAAACATATCAACCGTTTCGTCGGGAAGTCCCGCGATTAAGTCCATATTTATGTTAAAGCCGATACGGCGCGCAGTTTTATAACAATCTCTTATCATCTGCGCATCATGCGTTCTGCCGACTTTTTTTAATGTTATATTATTCATTGTCTGCGGATTTATGCTTATTCTGTTTACGCCGCCATTTTTTGCGGCAATAAGCTTTTCTTCGGTTATTGTGTCAACACGTCCCGCCTCAAGCGTAAATTCCTTTATTTTTGAAAAATCAAAATCAGCTTTTAATCTTTCGAAAATTTCCGTTAAATGTTCCGCCGAAAGCGTTGTCGGCGTTCCGCCGCCGATATATATGTTTTCGACGTACATGTTAAGTTTATTTATAATCTCCGCCGTTTTGTCAATTTCAAGCAGCAGTTTTTCAACAAACCCGTCCATATATTTTCCGCTTACCCTAACGTCCGTCGAAACAAACGAGCAGTAAAGACAGCGGGTAGGACAGAACGGTATTCCTATGTAGATGCTGACGGAATTTTCACCGATTTGAGATAACAGCAGTTTTTCGTTTTCCGCGACTGTTTTTGCAAGCTCGGTTTTTTCGCCGCTTACCTCATAAACGGTTTTAAAAATTTCCTTTATTTCCGCGTCGGAATATCCCTCCTCGGCAAGTTCGCGGACATTTTTTGCGGGTCTTATTCCGCACATGACGCCCCACGGTAGATTTATATTTTTTATTTTTTTCGCCGCGTGACAAAACGATTTTGTACAGGACGCGGTAAATATTTTTTTAATCAGCTTATCAGATTTGTTCTTTGCGTCGAACAAAAAATAATAATCCTCAAAATACGCTTTTCCGTCATAAATTATTTCAGTATAGACATTTATTAAATTGTCTTTATATTCAAAATTTGAACATACGGTTATATCGTCATTTTTATCGAAAAACAGCTTATAAAAAAGCGTCAGTTCATACTCACATTCATAACCGTTTTGAATAATTAACATAATTTAAGCCTTTACATAAAAATTGAATTTCTTTTCATACCCGATTGAGCTGTCCTCGCCGTGGCCCGAATGAATTATAATATCGTCGTCAAGCGTATACAGCTTTTCGGTTATTGATTTTCTGAGCGTATTTTCATCACCCGTCGGCAAATCCCACCTGCCGCAGTTTCTTAAAAACAGCGTATCGCCGACAAATATATGATTGTCAATCAGATAACATACGCCACAGTTCGTATGACCCGGCGTATAAATACATTTTATTTTCATGCCGTCAATTTGAAATTCTTCGCCGTCCGACAAAACAATGTCCGATTTTTTGGCTGACAAGTCATAGCCCAAGCCCGAGTATGAAAGATTTATCGCAGGGTCGGTTATATTTATGCTCGCCTTGTCGCCCGAGATTAAAAGCGCGCCCGTTTTTTCACGCAGCTCCTCCAAAAATGCAATATGGTCGTAATGACAATGCGTGATTAAAACATATTTTATTTTAATATTGTCGTCGTTTGCAGCCTTTAAAATTCCGCCGCATTTATAGCCCGGGTCTATCACAAAACCGTTGTTTGTATTTTCGTCATAAACTATATAGGTGTTTTCGTCGGTTTCGTAATTGTTTAACTTTTTAATTTTCATATTATCACCATTTAGTTATATAACCTTACGGGAAGCACCATATAAACGTACGAGCTGTTTTCATTTAAGCTTTTTATAAAGCAGCCGCTTGTAGGCGCCGAAAATTCCATAAGAACTTTTTCTTCATCACACGCCGACAGCGCGTCAAGCAAGAAACGGCAGTTAAATCCGATAAGCAGTTCTCCGCCGTCAAGTTCTACGTTTACGGTATCGTTTACCTGCCCCTTTCCCGTTATGCACGAAACGTCGATTTTGTCGTATGCTATATTAAATCTTACGGGAACTTTATTTTCCGATTTTGCCGATATATCGTCGTTTATTAAAAGCATTGCTCTTTCAAGACTGTCCATAATATATCTTTTTTCCACTTTTACATTTATTGTATTTACGGCTGAAATTATAGCCTCATATTTAAGAAAATCGCCTTCAAGAAGTCTTGTATAAACCTGAAAATATCCGAAGTCGAAAAGCACGTGTCTTTCGGCTACTATAATATTTACTTTTTCTTCCTCGTCTTTTAAAATTTTAAGCATTTCTCTTAAAGTCTGACCCGGAACAACAAACTTTTTGTCGGAAATATTTTCTTTTATTTCTTCTTTTACAACTGCAAGTCTGTGACCGTCCGAAGCTACGACATTTAAGTTATTATTTTTAATTTCAAAAAGCGCGCCTGTAAGAATAGGCTTTTTTCCCTCATTTACCGAAACGAAAGCTATTGTTTTTCTGATTAAGTCTTTTAATGTTTTCTGATTAAGTGAAAATCTGTATTCCTCGTCCAAAATAGGAACGGCTGGATATTCGTTTGCATTCATGCCCTGAATATTAAATTCACTCGCGCCGCATTTAATTTTTGTTATGTTGTTTTCTTCGTTTACGTTTACGGTAACGTCGCCGTCGGGCAGACGTCGCACAATTTCACCGAACATTTTTGATGCAAGCGCTATTGTTCCGCCCTCTAAAACTTCGCATTTTGTATTGTATTCAATACAAAGGTCGAGGTTGTTTCCCGTAATAACTACATTACCGTCGCCCGACGCGTCAATTTTAATACACTCTAAAATCGGCATAGCGGATTTTGGAGCTATAGCTTTCTGGACTGTGTTTATTATATCCAGAAGCTGGATTTTATTGCATATAAGTTTCATTTTTGATTGTCTCCTTTTTTGACGTGTATAATTTTATCAACACTTTTTGTTTTTGAATTTTTGTATATATATTTATATATAAATAATATTATTATATAGTATATAGTAGTAGGGGCGTTAATAAGTTGGATAAGCCCTATTGGAACATGAAAAACCACGATTAGTTATTCCGAGTGAATATTGGATAAGGTGTTAATATTTGTTAATAAGTTTTTGAAAAAATAAAGAGGTTTATTTTATCAACAGCTTTTTAACATATTTATCCACTTATTTTGTTTACTCAAGGTCTTTTAAAATACAGTTTATATCTGATTTTAGAGAGTCGTTTGTATTTATTTCACTTTCTATTTTATTT
>CAZBXN010000099.1:0-5752 GCA_964496015.1 uncultured Lachnospiraceae bacterium
ATGAGGATTTGGCAAAAGCAATCATCAAAAAGAGAGATCTTAAATAGCTTATTATACAGGAGGAATTTTTAAAATGAAAAACGCGTATCCTATAATTTTGACACAAGGAAAAAAATATATTATTGTTTATGTGCCTGACTTTGATATCAGCACGCAGGGCGAGGATATAGCTGAGGCTATGGAAATGGCGCGTGACGCGATAGGGCTTATGGGAATTGATATGCAGGACGACAAAAAGGAATTGCCCTCTCCGTCGTCTATTGCAAGCGTCAGCAGTGCGGACGGAATAGTAACGCTTGTAGATGTGGATTTTGATGAATACAGACGCAAAAATGAAATGAGAAGCGTCAAGAAAAACTGCACGATTCCGAGTTGGCTTAATTATGAGGCGGAAAAACAGCACATCAATTTTTCTGAAACCTTGCAAAACGCGCTTATGGAGCAGCTTAACATATCGAAATAACAGGAGGACTAAACATGGCAGTATTTAACGCGGCGGATATTTTAATTCCGCAGAATGTTGATTTTACAAAATGGAGTGTAGTGGCGTGCGACCAGTACACCTCCGAGCGCGACTATTGGGAAAATGCGAAAAAAATTGTTGGAGCAGAGCCATCAACGCTTAATATAATTTTTCCCGAGGTGTATTTAAATGACGGCGACGGAGAAAGCCGTATAAAAAATATAAACGAAACAATGGAAAAATATCAAAATTCGGGATTGTTCCGCTGTCTTGAGAATTCTTTGGTATATGTTGAAAGAACGCAGTCTGACGGCAAAATCCGTCATGGAATTGTCGGCGCGGTTGATTTGGAGGAGTACGATTTTACAAAGGGTTCACAGTCGAAAATCCGCGCGACGGAGGGCACAATAACGGAGCGTATACCGCCCAGACAAAAAATCCGCCGCAATGCGCCGCTGGAACTGCCGCATATACTCATGCTGATTGACGACAGGGAAAATTCTGTTGTCGAGCCGTTAAAGACGCAGAAAGCGGAGTTTGAAAAACTTTACGACTTTGATTTGATGATGAACAGCGGACATTTAACGGGCTATCGCGTCAGCGGCGGGGCGAGGGACGGAGTATTGTCGGCAATTGACAAGCTTTCGGACGGCTTTGATGAAAAATACGGCGTAAAAGACAAAGGACTTTTGATATTTGCGGTGGGCGACGGAAACCATTCGCTCGCAACAGCGAAAACCTGCTGGGAAGAAATAAAAAAAGATCTGACGGCAGAGGAAAGGGAAAATCACCCCGCGCGGTACGCGCTTGTCGAGCTTATGAACATACACGACAGCGCGCTTGAATTTGAACCGATACAGCGCGTGCTGTTTGATGTGGACGCGGAAAAGCTGATGTCGGAGCTTATGGAATATTATCCGTGCGCGTCATATGAAAACAACGGCGGTCAGAAAATCCGCTATGCCTGTAACGGAAAAGAGGGCGAAATTTATGTAAAGGACGCGCCGTGCAATCTGCCTGTCGGGACTTTGCAGAAATTCCTTGACGAATACATGGAAAAGAACGGCGGAACAATAGATTATATTCACGGCGACGACGTTGTAAGAAAGCTGACGCAGAAAAAGAACGCAATCGGCTTTATGGTTGACGCTATGGAAAAGAACGATTTGTTCGCAACCGTCATAAAGGACGGCTCGCTTCCGAGAAAGACTTTTTCTATGGGTGAGGCGGCAGACAAGCGATTTTACATGGAATGTAAAAAAATAAGAAAAATTTAACAAAAAAGTAATAAAAAAGTATAGCAAAATTTAACAATGTGTGATATACTATTATATATAAACCATACGGAAAGGACGGATAAAAATGAATCAAATTTTTGAAAAAATCAAATCGGGCGCGAAGGTTGTTCAAAAAAACGCGGAAAAGGTGACAAAACAGGTTGTCAGCAAGACGAACGACGCTGTAAGTCATACAAAGCTGCGCTTTGCAATCAACGAAACGGAGAGCAAGGTGACGGAGCTTTACGAGGAAATCGGCAGAGCTGTCTACGGCGAATACCTGAAAACGGGCGAAGCGGGCGAGAATATGCTCGACAGATGCGAGCGCATTGATAAGCTTTTCGAGGAAATTGACGATTTAAAGGAAAAACTCGCGGAATTGAAGCAGTCGGTAAAATGTCCCGCCTGCGGCGAATACAGCCAGAACGGCTCGCTTTACTGCCCGCACTGCGGCGCGGCGCTCAATTATG
This sequence comes from uncultured Lachnospiraceae bacterium, assembly GCA_964496015.1. Taxonomy (GTDB): domain Bacteria; phylum Bacillota; class Clostridia; order UBA1381; family UBA1381; genus JALEPO01. The sequence continues at coordinate 2,211 of CAZBXN010000099.1, forward strand.
ACGAGAAAGACGTGATTGAAGAAGCGGTTGAAGAGGTTGAAGAGGCTGAGGAAAAGGTTAGAAAAGTTGTAACAATCCGCGCAAAGAAGCCGTCGGAGGACGAGGACTAAGGAGATAGTCATGGGCAGAATAAACGAGTTTATAAAAAATATAAAGGACATATTGAAAAAGGAAGAGGATATGGAAGATATAAACAACATAGAGTCATATGACGGCGACGACGCGTTTTACAGCGGCACCGACGAGGAATATGAGGAATTTTTAAAAAGCGTGGACGGCAAAATGAACACCTCCGAGGAGGCGGAGCCTGTTGAAAACACCCAGAAAATAAATTTGGGCGACACGATAAATATTCAGGGCGTGCTTGATAAATTCAGGGAAAAAGCAGGCGAATTTTCGACGGCTGCGAAGAATGTAAAAGAGGACATTGCAGGAAAAATCGAGGATTTCAAGGCGGCGACAGCCGAGAAAAAAGAGGATTTTGAGGACGGCGCGGAAAGAACGGGCAGCAGAATTGTTGAGGAAATCAAGAACATTGACGTTGAGGGAATAAAAAATCAAATTTCTTCGGGCATAAAAGATTCAGCGGCTAAGTTTTCGGATTTCAAAGACGGAATAACCTCGATTACGGAGCGTTTTGACGAAACTGAGGCAAAGCTTTCGTCAGTAAGCGAAAAGCTTGACGGCGTTACGGAAAATGTCGGCAATATCGCTGAAAGGCTCGGCGATATGGGCGTGCAGAATATGGATAACGCCCGCGAAAGAGCCGCAAACGAGGCGGATATTAAGCATACCGTAGGCACAATCGCGGACGACACGGCAGAAATAAAGCAGGCGGTTATAAATATTTCAAAGCTCAGCGACAGCGTTTTTGACCTTAAAAACGCGCAGATGAACACGAAAAATTCACTTGCGGAAATGGAGCTTGCGTTTATTAAGCTGAAAAGAAAGTGCATAGCGGGTATTACGATTTTAAGCATAATTGGGCTTATAATCGTTGCGCTTGAAGTTCTACAGATTTTATTTTAAACGATAAGAGGGCATTGCGGAGCAATGCCCTTTTTGTGTTTACGGTTTTTTTAATTCCTCCGCAAGCTTTTCAATACACCGCTTTTCTATGCGGCTTACATAGCTTCGGCTTATCCCGAGAATATCGGCAATTTCCTTCTGGGTTTTACGCTTTGTGTTGTTAAGCCCGTAACGCCAGCATATGATATTTATTTCGTTTTTGTTCAAAACCTTTTTCATTGCGCAGTAAAGCTTTTTTGATTCGAGCTTGTTGAAAATAATATCCGATATATCGCTTGTGTCGGTTGTGAGAATATCGGAAAATGTCATGTTGTTGCCCTCACGGTCCGTGCCTATACTCTCGTTAATAGACACCTCTTTCTGAATTTTCTTGCTTGAGCGCAGCACCATAAGTATTTCGTTTTCTATACATCTTGCGATATAGCTTGAAAGCCTTGCGTTCTTTTCCGCGTCAAAGGTATTGATGCCCTTGATAAGCCCGATAGTTCCGATAGATATTAAATCCTCCAAATTGTTTTCATCCGAATATTTCTTCGCAATATGCGCCACAAGCCGCAGATTATGCTCGATTAAGATGTTTTTCGCTTCCTTGCTTCCTTCCGTCATCTCCCGTAAATACTTTTTTTCTTCCTCGGCTGTCAATGGTTTCGGGAATGCCGCGCTGCCGTTTACATATCCCGCCAAAATCAGAACCGTTTGTATCCACTCAAAAAATATGCCGCCTAATAACAAAACAGACACCTCCTCAATTACTATTATGAAAAATAATTGAGGAAAGTGCCGGTACAACTGTCCGTTTTTTTTATTTAACCGTTACCGGCGGGGTTGTAAAATCCCTGCCGCTTTGCCTGTTTGTTTTTTCTGTAAGCGCCGCAATATCGGTCGCAAGAATATCCTTTTGAAACAACGGGCTTACGCCTCTGTAATCAGCCGCTTTTGTAATAATCGGGAGCGTTGTCCGCTCTTTTATTTCGTTAAGCGCCGCCATGCCCTTTTTGTTCATTGCAAGTACGCGTATATAATCGGGCGCGCAATTACTCAAATCCGCCGTCAGTCCCAAAAGCGCGGAAATAAGTATACGCCGTATGCGGCTCATGGTATACCGCTTTGTTTTGACCGCCTCCGCGATACCGTCTATCGTATCATACCGCGCCGCCGCTTTTATAATTCTGTTTTCAAGCCCCTCGCCGACTTCATTTATCAGCGCAAGCCTTTCGGGTGAAATCGTCCGTAAAAGCGCGGTTACGGCAGTGTCAAGCCGCGATAAATCGTTCATTTCGCCATTAAAATCCGTGTATTGCGACACATCCCGCCCTTCTTGTATCATTTTACGTATTGCCGCCGCGCTTGCAATTTTTCCGTCTGTTTCCGTTTCGTTATATCCCGCGCCCGCGCGCTTTACTGTGACTGCTGTCATTTTGCTGTTAAGGCAAAGCATTGCGCGGAGATATTCAACCGCGAGAATATTGTTGGGTTCCGATAAAATGTCTGCGGGGATTAGCCCCGAATACGCTTTTTCACGCGCGGCAGGATAGCTCATTCCGTCCGACATAAGCTTTTTTATTTTTTTTGATACGTCTCCGGGCTCGTTTTCAATCAAATATGCCGCGTTTTTCAAGCCCTCAATATCTCCGTATTCCGAACCGAAGCAAAGCTCGTCAATTCCCATGCTGTTCATAAGCGATACCGCGCCAAACGCGAATTTCTGCGCTGTGTTAAGCGCAAAAACAACAGGCAGCTCAACAACAAGGTCAATTCCGCCTTTTACTGCAAGCTCCGCCCTTGTCCATTTGTCGGCAATTGCCGTGTCGCCGCGCTCAACAAAGCTGCCGCTCATAACGGCAATAACGGCGTCCGCGCGGATTTTGCCTATCTGGTATTTATGCCCGCTGTGAAACGGGTTGTATTCCGATATAATGCCTGTGATTTTCATGGAAAGCTCCTCCCGTTATTTTCATTATACATTAAAACGCGGAATATGTACAGTATAAATTATGAAAAATAAAATATTGTTTAAATATATACTTGCAATTTTAACCAATATGTTGTAAAATAAGAATATATAATTAGTAAGGAGTGAAACATCATGGAAAATTTAAGCTTTGATTATTCAAAAGCGCTTCCGTTTGTGGGACAGCACGAAATAGATAATATGGCGGAATACGTAAAAGCCGCTCATAATATGGTTCATAATAAGACTGCCGCGGGAAACGACTTTTTGGGTTGGGTAGATTTACCGAAAAATTATGATAAAGAAGAATTTGCAAGAATTAAAAAGGCGGCTGAAAAAATCCGCTCCAATTCCGATGTCCTTATAGTTATCGGAATAGGCGGTTCATATCTCGGCGCGAGAGCGGCGGTTGAAATGCTTCAGCATTCTTTCTACAACGCACTTGACGCGGACAAGAGAAAGGGTCCCGCCGTTTTCTTTGCGGGCAACAACATAAGCTCGACATATATGGCGGAATTGCTTGAAACGATAGAGGGAAAGGACATTTCCGTAAACGTAATTT
>CAZBXN010000100.1:0-5747 GCA_964496015.1 uncultured Lachnospiraceae bacterium
CATAATAGGAACGACATTTTCAACGCCGTCCATGGTTAAAATCTGGTTCATGCTGAGAAGGCGCTTATCGCCTATCGCGCCGATAACCGTCTTTTTCTCGCCGTTTATCGGGTGCGTCTGAAAACCGTAGTCCTCAAGCGTTTTCTCAACCGCTGCAATCTCAACCGCAGACGCGCTGTCTTTCATAATTATAATCATTTTATATCACTTCCTGTCTGAAATATGTATTAGTATATCAAAAAAACAGATATTTTGCAAGTCTTTTTAATCAACAATCCCGTGATTGACAAATATAATTATATATGCTATAATTAGATACAATAACTTATGTAAGGGGAAATTTGAGATGTATTGCAAGAATTGCGGAAAATACCTTGAAGAAGGCACACGTTTCTGCGACCGCTGCGGTCAATCGGTACGAAAGAGCGCGACAAGCGAGCAAGCGGAAAGACATCGTAATATTGAAGAACTCAAGGAAGAACGCCTTAACAGAAAAAGACGGCTTGCCGAACAGGAGGCAAGAGAGGAAATTCGTAAGACCCACAAGAAAAAACGCCGCAAATCAACGGGCGGAGCAATGGCTTTTGTTATAGCAGTGCTTGTTCTTGCAATATTGAGCATTGCAATCTCATACCACCTTGCAACAAAGGACTCCAAAATAAACGATAATGCGGACAGTACGCCCGCGCCGAGCGCGCAGGCAGTCAGCGGCAATACCGCATCGCAGCCGCAGGCTTCCGCTTCAACAGCGGGAACGCAGGAGCAAAAAAATTCTACGCTGCCGTCAGACGGCTTCAGAGTATTTGAAATAAACAATGTCGGCTGTCCGTATCCGTCGGGTTTTACAAAACAGGCGGTAAGCGGCAGCGCAAAATTAAGCCTTACCGATACGGCTGGCGGAGCAACCATGACCGTAAATCAGGAGCTCGGAGTTACAGGCTCGCCTGCCGAGCTTATGAAGGAATATGCGGGCGAACTCGGCGTAACACCCGATTATTCGCTTGCTGCAAAGGACAATTATTCCGTAACCGCAAAGAAAAACGGTACGGTATATCACCGCAAATGTATAATTTCGGGCAGCAGCGCAATTTACTATGACTTTGTCTATCAGACGAACTCGTCAAGCCGCGCGCAGTACGAGCAGTACATTGAGTATATAGACGAAAATATGACCGCTAAGTAATGGGATTGCTGCTTTTTGCGCAGAAAGGCGCGTCATTTCAGACAAAATACAATTATAGCGGCGATAATTAACGCGACTATTACGTATTTAATAAAACCATGCTTTTTACGGGCAGCCCTCGGCTGTCCGTTTTTGCTGAGCTTTTCAATATAATCGCTCACTATTTTTTCCGCGTCCGCAATCGCTTTTGACTCTAATCTTGGGTCGTAATCTCTTAATATTATTATCGCTTCGCTTACATACGGCGAAACAAAATTGTTTAAAATCACAACTTTTTTTGTATCGTTTTTCACTTCAAATCTCCTTAAAACATAGATATTTCCTATTATTTCCTCGGTTTTTGCAAAATATACGCTATCAAAAGCAACAAAAAAATTTACAAAAGATAACAAAAAATGGAATATTATGGAATTTAGACGCATATAATTTACAATAAATGGAAATATTTTTGAAAATTATTACAAAATTGTAACATATGATACAAAAATGTAATAATTTTGTAATAAAAATATTGACATTGTAACCAAATTGTATTATACTAAAGAGTGAAAACGAAAGGGGCTAATTATGACTACTCAAGAACAGCAGAAGCAAGAGCTGCTGCGCGAGTTTCAGGAGCGCAGAGAGAAAAAGAGGCTTGCAAAGCAGCTTGCGAGGAAAAGACGTAAGATAGCGGCTGTTGCGGTACTCACCGCGATATGCCTGACGACCACCGGCATAATGTACCATGTGTCAGCGAAAGAAATCAGTCTGACGGAGATAAATCATTTTGACGGTGTTTACGAAACCAAGACGATTAAAACACATTTGTCGAGCGTTGACAAGCTATTGCAGAAAGAGGGCATAAGCGTCAGCGAGGCGGACAGGCTTAACGTTGCGCCGGATGCGGAGGTAAACGACAATGACTCCATTGTGCTTACGCGCGGTAAGAAAATCACGATTAAAACCAATCAGGGCGAACAGGTGGTAAACGTCACGAAGGCGGACGCCGCGGACGCGCTTGTTGAAGCGGGGTACATACCCGGAGAACGGGACGAAATTAAGCAAAACGGCGACACGATAGAGCTTATCGAGGTAAGCTGCAAGGAGGAAACGCAGAAGGAGAGTATTCCGTTTGATACGGAGTATATTGACGACTACGATTTGCCCGAGGGCGAAACGAGAGTTGTTTCCGAGGGCTACGAGGGAATTAAGGAAATTACAAGTCAGGTAATTTACCGCAACGGCGAGGAATTTCACCGCGAGGTAATAGGCGAGGACATCACCGCAGAGCCCGGGAACAAGGTTATTGCGAGGGGCGCGGCGAAAAAGACAGCGCCCGAACCCGCGCAGCCTGTATTTAAGGCAAAACCGTCCTCCGACAGTTCTTCGGGAACGATTAACGGCAGACGGTATAAGAAAAAAATCAACATGACGGCGACTTCGTATTCAACTTCACCGTCTGAAAACGGCGGCTACAGTGTTTCGGCTATGGGAAGCCCGCTCGGCTATGGAATTGTCGCGGTTGACCCGAGCGTTGTGCCTCTCGGTTCGACTGTGTATGTCACAAGCGCAGACGGCTCGTGGACATACGGTATCGCCAGCGCCGAGGACACGGGCGGCGCGATAAAGGGCAACAAGATTGATTTGTGCTACAGCGATAAGTCAAGCTGGCTTAGCGGCTTCGGCAGACGTAGCTGCGTGGTGTATGTTCTGGAATAAAATAATACAAGCGTTGTGCATAAATATTTTTTAAAGTATTGACAAAAATGTAAATGTGGTGTATTATATAGATGACCGAAAGGTTATAAACGTAAAATGTGTAATTCATATAATCACACGAAAAGCGAAACGCCCAAGAGGTGCAACTCTTGGGCGTTTCTTTTGGGTTAATTGTCGGACGACGATATATGTCTGTCTAACCACTTGCAAAGGTAATGACTAACAACCCCTGCCGCAACAGACAATAAAAACGTAAAAATATAATTCATATAATCACCCCCTTCCCATAGGAAGAAGCCGACAATAGGATAATTATATCACGTGCCGCATATTTTGTCGATAATTGTAACCAAATCGCAAACCAAATGAAAAGGAGCGGTTTTAACCGATAAAGTCAAAATATACAAAAACCGACCGTCATATTGATACAATATGACGGTCGATTTTTTGTTTTGCGGCGACAGAAAACGGGTAATTATTATATATGAAATAAAATGCGCGGACGGAAAAGCGCATAAAGGCGCATTTTATACAGGAAAGGAATGATGACGAGATGAAAACTTATGCAATGGACGCTATCAGGAACGTCGCCGTTATGGGACACGGAAAATGCGGAAAAACCTCGCTTGTTGAGGCTATGCTTTTTAACGCAAAGGCGACCGACAGGCTCGGAAACATTGCGGACGGAGCGACTGTTACAGATTATGACGCGGAGGAAATCAAACGCGGTTTTTCCATTTCAACGGCAATCGCGCCTGTTGAATGGAAGGACATGAAATATAACATTATTGACACGCCGGGATTTTTTGATTTTGTCGGCGGCGTTAAAGAGGGACTGCGCGCGGCGGATTCCGCGCTTATCGTGTTAAGCGGCAGAAGCGGCGTTTCCGTGGGAACGGAGCAGACGTTTAAATACGCTAAACAAAAGGGCGTTCCGACAATGTTCTTCGTAAACAAGATTGACGACCCGAGAGCCGATTACACAAAAACGCTCGAAGAAATGAAAGCCGTTTTCGGAAAGTCGGTTACGCCGTTCGTTTACCCAATTCAGGAGGACGGAGAGTTTAAGGGCTTTGTCGATATTGTCGATATGACGGCGCGCCGCTATGACGGAATTTACAGAGTTGAAATGCCTGTTCCCGACGGCATGGCTGAAATTATCGAGCCGCTGCGCGACATGATTATGGAGGCTGTCGCGGAGACGAGCGAGGAGCTTATGGTAAAATATTTTAACGGCGAGGAATTCACCGTTGACGAGATTAAAAACGCGATTAGAACAGGCGTTAAGGACGGAAGTATTTATCCCGTTTACTGCGGCAGCGGTCAAACTAATATCGGCGTGCGCTCGCTTATGGACGGTATCGGAAAATATCTTCCAGCGCCGTCGGAGATTGAGGAAATCGCAAGAAAGGCAGATACGGCAGAGCCGATAGAAATTGTTCAGTCGGAGACGGAAACGACGGCGGCTGTTGTGTTCAAAACGATTGTTGACCCGTATGTAGGTAAGCTTTCGATATTCCGCGTTTATTCGGGCGAGGTGAAGGCGGATTCAACGCTTTACAACCCCAACAAGGGCGTTGATGAAAAAATAGGAAAGGTGTTCACGCTCTGCGGCAAAAAGCAGACGGAGGCTAAATCCGTAAAGGCGGGCGACATCGGCTGCGTCGCAAAGCTTGACGCGACAAAGACAGGCGATACGCTGTGCCAGAAGGGCAAAAATATAATTCTGACGGGAATTGAATTTCCGAACCCCGTGCTTTCAATGGCTGTTAAGCCGAAGGCAAAGGGCGACGAGGAAAAGATTATCGGCGGCTTGACGAAGCTTACGGACGAAGACCCGACATTCAATGTTTCAAATAATACCGAAACTAAACAGACGCTTATAAACGGTCAGGGCGAGCAGCATATTGACGTGCTTGTTTCAAAGCTGAAATCAAAATACGGCGTTGACGTAATTCTTGAAGAACCGATTGTTCCGTACCGCGAAACAATACGCAAAAAGGCGACGGTTGAGGGTAAACACAAGAAACAGTCGGGCGGTCACGGTCAGTACGGGCACGTAAAGATTGAGTTTGAGCCCGGTATTTCCGAGGAAATGCTGTTTGAGGAAAAGGTATTCGGCGGAAGCGTTCCGAAGAACTATTTCCCCGCGGTCGAAAAGGGTTTGAGAGATTCCTGTCAGAAGGGCGTGCTTGCGGGCTATCCCGTTGTAAACTTAAAAGCGACGCTGCTCGACGGCTCGTACCACCCCGTGGATTCGTCCGAAATGGCGTTTAAAACGGCGGCGTCAATCGCGTATAAAGAGGGCTTGAAGCAGGCTGACCCCGTGCTTCTTGAACCGATAGGTTATTTGAAGGCTTACGTTCCCGAGAGCATCATGGGCGACGTTATAGGCGATATAAATAAGCGGCGCGGCAGAATTATGGGCATGGGCGAAAGCGACAGGGACGGCTTGAACCTGGTTGAGGCGGAAGTGCCGATGTCTGAAATGTTTAAGTACGCGACCGATTTGCGTTCTATGAGTCAGGGACGCGGCACGTTTGAATTTACGTTTGTCCGTTATGAACAGGCTCCGCAAAATGTCGCCGATGAAGTTATAGCAAAATCAAAAATAGCCGAATAGACGGCGCGGAAAGTAAAAAGTTTAGTTAATATTACTAATATTATTTATATAATTTTGTGTATTATACGACTAACATTTATTTAAAAAATATGTTATGATATTATCAGAAAATGAAAGCGCGGACAAATAAGCGTTTTAACAACCGTCTGTAATCTGGGGCGGTTAAAAAATAAAAATAGTAAAATTGAGAGGGGATTAACAAAATGGCAGATTTACAATTAAAACACATTTACAAGAGAT
>CAZBXN010000101.1:0-5733 GCA_964496015.1 uncultured Lachnospiraceae bacterium
CAGCTACTGCGGTATAATTTAACGTGAGGTGTTTACTATGAGACGGGTCAAAATAACAGCGTTTATAATGTCTGTTATTTTGACGCTTTCTTTTTGTATTGAAGGCTGTTCCGTAAAGACCGATTTCAGGGAACAGCCCGCCGCAGCCGAAAAGGCGCAAAAACGCCGCAAAAAGAAAAAAAACGATAAAACAAAAAAATCGGAAAACAGTATTGACGATACCGATAAAAGCGGCGAAAATCCGCCGTCCGACGAATACATATACGAAGAGGGCGATATTGAATATTCGGAAGAAAACGGCATGATTTTTGACGAGGACACGGGCTTGGATGAATACAGCACCGAGCCCGTACCCGAAAACATACCTGTGCCCGTTGAGCCTCAAGACGCGGTTGTTACGGATAAAAAGCATATTTGTACCCTCTCCATACGCTGCGATACGATTTTAAATAATATGGACAGGCTGAACAAGGAAAAGGCAGAGCTTATCCCTCATGACGGCGTGATTTTACCCGCGTCGTCAGTCGAATTTAACGAAGGCGAAAGCGTCTTTGACGTACTTCTCCGCGAAACAAAAAGCCGTAAAATCCATTTTGATTTCAGCAAAACTCCCGCGTACAACAGCGTTTATATCAAGGGCATAAACAACATATACGAGCTCGACTGCGGGGATTTATCTGGCTGGACGTACAAAGTAAACGGTCTTTCCCCGAACTACGGCTGTTCGCGCTATCAGCTCCATGACGGCGACACGGTAGAATGGCTGTATTCGTGCGACTTAGGCAAAGATATAGGACGGTGACAATATGAACGGCTTTAAATCATACCACCCTATTGTAAATTTTCTTTATTTTCTGTTTGTAACGGGATTTACAATGTTTTCCCAAAACCCGCTATGTATTGCGGTTTCGTTTGCGTGCGCTTTTGCGTATCTGACGGTATTGAAGGGCGTAAAAGCCGCGGGAGAAAAGCTTCTGTTTATACTGCCCGTCATGATAGCGGCGGCGGTTATAAACCCCGTGTTTAATCATGAGGGAGCGACAATTTTGGCGTATTTCCCGAGCGGAACGCCGCTGACGCTCGAAAGTATTCTTTACGGGCTTTTCACGGCAATGCTGCTTGTATGTGTTATATGCTGTTTTTCGTGCTTTAACGAGGTCATGACAAGCGACAAGCTGATTTACCTTTTCGGAAAAATTATTCCGTCCGTGTCGCTTGTGCTGTCTATGATTTTACGGTTTGTTCCGCGTTTTTTTGCGGAGCTCAAAAGTATAAGAAACGCGCATAAATGTATTTACGGCGAAAGCAGCAAAAATATTTTTTCAAAATTAAAAAATGCGCTCACGGTTTTTTCAGCCATGCTTTCATGGGCGTTTGAGAGCTCAATCGAAACGGCGGACAGTATGAAAGCGCGCGGTTACGGCGTGCGCGGACGAACGGCATTTTCCGTGTTCAAAATCACAAAACGCGATATATCGGCAATTTCAGCCATATTGCTTTTAGCGGTTTACATTATATCGGCGCAGCTTGCGGGACAAATGAGTTTCAGATTTTTCCCGTCCGTAAAATACGCGCCGTTATCGGTATTTAACATAAGCGCGCTTTTTTGCTTTTTTCTGCTGTGCGCCATGCCTGTTATTATTGAGATTGGGGGAATAATACAATGGAATGTTATAAAATCGAAAATCTGACGTTTTGCTATCCCTCGCGGGCGGAAAATGCTTTAAACAACATTTCGTTTTCGGTAAAGCAGGGCGAATTTGTCGCGCTTTGCGGTAAATCGGGCTGCGGCAAAACCACGCTTTTAAGGCTTTTAAAGCCCTCTCTTTCGCCGCGCGGCGAAAAACAAGGCGGTATTTATTTTGAGGGCGGCAATATTTCTGAAATCGGCGCAATTTGTGACGCGTCAAAAATCGGGTTTGTCGGACAAAATCCCGAAAACCAAATTGTAACCGACAAGGTGTGGCACGAGCTTGCCTTCGGGCTTGAAAATCTCGGCGTAAAATCCGGGGAAATACGCGCGCGCGTTTCGGAAACGGCAGCATTTTTCGGAATTGAGGATTGGTTTCATCAAAAGACCGCCGCGCTTTCGGGCGGTCAGAAGCAGATTTTAAATCTCGCGTCAATCATGGTAATGCAGCCGCTGGTTTTGATTTTGGACGAGCCGACAAGCCGTCTTGACCCGATTGCCGCAAATGAATTTTTGCAGCTGCTGTCTAAAATCAATCTTGAGCTCGGAATTACCGTCATTATGTCCGAGCACCGTTTGGACGAGGTATTTCCACTCGCGGACAGAGTTATCGCGCTTGACAACGGGCATATTATAGCCGATGACACGCCGAAAAATATAGGCGCGTGCTTTAAAGACCACGGTATGACGGAATTTTTACCCGTACCCATGCGCGTTTACGGCGCGGTTTCGGACGATACGGACTATCCCGTTACTGTGCGCGAGGGACGCGCGTGGCTGTCTGATTTTGCGCGCAGTCATGAAATGCAGAAGTTTCCCGAAACATCATACAGCAATGACAGCGCTTTATCCGCCGTTACGCTGAAGGACGTATATTTCCGATATGAAAAGGACGAAAAGGATATTATGCGCGGCTTAAACATGAATGTCAAAAAGGGAGAAATGTTCGCGCTGCTCGGCGGAAACGGTGCGGGAAAATCCACAATGCTGTCGCTTATTGCGGGAATAAATTCACCGTACAGCGGTAAGGTTCTGATAAACAATACGGACATAAAAAAAGCCGCGGATTTATATGACATTATAGGGTATCTTCCTCAAAATCCGCAGACCTTGTTTTTAAAGAAAACGGTAAAGCTTGATTTAGCCGATATGGTTAAAAATCTTCCTCACGGGGAACGGGAACGAGTAATTTCAGATACGGCGCGGCTTTGCCAAATTGACAATCTGCTCGAATATCACCCATATGATTTGTCGGGCGGTGAAATTCAGCGTGCGGCTCTTTGCAAGCTTTTACTGAAAAAGCCTCAAATCCTGCTGCTTGACGAGCCGACAAAGGGCGTTGACGCACATTTTAAAATTGTTTTCGCGGATATTTTAAAGCGTTTAAAGGCAAACGGCGCAACCATTCTCATGGTATCGCACGACATTGAATTCTGCGCAGAAAATGCGGACGTCTGCGCGATGCTTTTTGACGGTCAGCTTTCGGCAGCCGTCCCCGCGCGTGAATTTTTTGCGAAAAAAAGCTTTTACACAACCTCCGCGAACCGCATGTCGCGCGGAATTATCGAAAATGCCGTAACAGCCGCCGACATTATAAAAGCATGCGGCGGAAAAGAGGAACGCCGTGAACAACCCGAATTTCCTTACGACAAGCCGAAAACCTTAAACAATATACAGGAGCAAATCATAAAAAGCAAAGAAAAAAAGCCTTCAAAACGAACGCTTTTTTCGGTCTTATTTATTCTGTTGTCCGTGCCGCTGACGGTGCTTTTCGGCAAATACTGTCTTGGCGACAGGATATATTTTGTTGTAAGCCTTATGATAATATTTGAAACGCTTATTCCCTTTTTCGCCGCATTTGAAAAGCGTAAGATAAAAGCGCGCGGGCTTGTTATAATAAGCGTCATGTGCGCGCTTGCGATTGCGTCGCGGGCGGCGTTTTTCATGCTCCCGCAATTTAAGCCCGTCACGGCGATTATTATAATCGCGGGTATATCCTTAGGCGCGGAAACGGGTTTTCTCGTCGGCGCGGTCACGGCATTTGTTTCAAATTTCTATTTCGGGCAAGGTATGTGGACGCCGTGGCAAATGCTCGCGTGGGGACTTATCGGATTTACCGCGGGAATTCTTTATGAAAAAGGCGTTTTAAAATGCAAAAAGCTGCCGCTTTGCATATTCGGATTTGTTGCAACGCTTTGCATTTACGGTGTAATCATGAATTTATCGTCCGTGCTTACGTATCAGAATTATCCGAATTTGAAAATGATTTTAACGGCGTTCGCGGCAGGACTGCCTTTCGACTTAATCCATGCCGCGTCAACCGTTGTTTTTCTGTTTTTCCTGTCGAAGCCGATGATTGAACAGCTTGAAAGGGTAAAGATTAAATACGGATTGCTGTAATTTTCATAGTTATATTCTCGGAATAAACAGCCTGTTTCCCGTTTCCAGCTTGTCGGTTTCTTTCATGTTGTTAAATTTCAAAATCGACTCCTGCGGTACGGCGTAATGCTTTGACACCGACCATAAATTATCGCCGCTCTGTACAAAATAAATGAATATTCCGTCCTTATCGCTGTCGGTCATATCCTCGGCATTCGCCTCGTTTATAATATTGATGCGGCGCTTGCGGATAACATTCGCGTTAAGCGATAAGATACATCTTAGCTCAATTTCGCCCGCGGCGTTTAAGTTATAGCCCGTGTGCTTAATTTCCGCGTTAATCTCGGGAACTAAGTCCTCCTCCTGCGCGTCGCAGTCGAGCATATAGCTGAACGGGATTTCCTTTCTGATACTGTAAATCGGATTTTCCGCGCTGTCGGAAAGATACAAAATATACGCTTCAATTCTTCCCTCGCAGATAAGCTTGTTGTTTTGAAGCTCCGCTTTTGTCACATACGGTCTTGCTATCGCGTTATATACGCCCGTTACGGCAGGCGCGTTTTCGCCTACGTCTATAATTTCACGGATTGTGTTCTGCGCGCCGGGACGCGCCGCGATTTCCTCAAGTTCCATTTCGTCACGCACAAGCGTGGTTTTTTTATACGGCTCATAGCAGTCGCAAATCATTTCAAGCTCCGCGCTTTCCGATGCCTTAATCTGCGCAGTGATTGTAATATCTATATCAACAATTCTGTTGTCGCCGTCGCTGTCCTCGCTGACGGTTGAGCTGATGTCAGAAATAACATATTCAATATCGCATATTGTATCCTCCGTCACGCACTCGCTGTCAATAACCTCTGTAAACGGAATTTCCTCCTCCGTAAACTCAATATTGCCCGTTTCGCCGCAATACAGCATACAAACGTATACCGCGCCTTTCACGACAATTTTGCCCGTCACGGTCTTATATTCCGTATCGGTAATCTTGGCGTCAAGCTTTAAAAGCTCGCGTATCGACGCCTGACCGCTCGGGATTTCAATACTTTCCCTGACATTTATTTCATGCTCGCAAAAATCCACCGCGTTCTGAACTCTGATATTTTCTTTCTTTATTTCAATATCGTTTTCGTCGTCCGCGTCCACGGCAATTTCAACAGTCTGCGGCTCGACTATGTCATAATCAATAGCCGCGATTGCTTTAATGCGCAGTTTACGGCTGTTTGTAAGTAAAAATTCAACACGTTCAGCCGTTGCCGCCGCCGCAATAAGCGACTCCGAAGTGATTTTCGGATTTTCTATCGGCTGCGAAAAATCGAAGGATGTGATTATACTCTTGATTTTCTCGCCCTCTTTATCGGGAATGTATAAAATCTTTAAGTCCATTTTTCCGCTTACCGACGCTTTGCCGTTTTCGGTCGATTTCTGAGTTGCGCACGCAATAGCGTCAACTTGCAGCACCTTTAAAATATCGGGCTTTGTGTCGGGCACGATTATATCACCCTCAACCATTGTCTGTGTAGAGCCTTTATGTATCGTTTTATTTACTTTAACGTTTTCCTTGATTAGTTCCATAGTTTTGTCCTCCATAAATGATTTAATAGTAATTATTATGCTCGTTTACGGAGAATATGACAAAGGGACACTAAAATATTTAGTGTCCCTTT
>CAZBXN010000102.1:0-5705 GCA_964496015.1 uncultured Lachnospiraceae bacterium
TTGAAAAGATTACGGTTACAAGAAACACCGCTAAAATTATGCATATAAGCGTCAGGCGGTTTTGTTTTCTATGCACCTTCGCGCTTTTGGGAATTAAATCAAGATAGCTTTTCATTGGAAGCACCTCCGAAATCCGTCAAAATTCCGTCAGACACATTCAGCACTCTGTCGGCTGTCTGCGCGATAGAGCGGTTATGAGTAATCATTATTATTGTCTGCTCATATTTTCTTGACGCTTCTTTTAAAAGCGCGATTACCTCACTGCTGTTTTGCGTGTCAAGGTTTCCTGTCGGCTCGTCCGCCAAAATAAGCGCTGGACGCGTAATCAAGGCTCTGCCTATCGCAACTCTTTGCTGCTGTCCGCCTGATAGCTGGCTTGGAAGATGATTACGGCGTTCCTGCAAATTCAGCACCGTCAAAAGCTCCTCTAAGTATCTTCTGTCGGGTTTCTGATAGTCCAAAAGAACAGGGAATATTATATTCTGCTCAACCGTTAATTCGGGAATTAAATTAAACGACTGGAAAATAAAACCGATATTCCTGCGGCGGAAGATTGTAAGACTGCTGTCTTTCATCGAAAAAGTATCTTTATTGTCAATAAATACCTTTCCGCTTGTCGGAGTGTCGAGCGCGCCTATCATATTTAGGAGCGTTGATTTTCCGCTTCCCGATTCGCCGACTACCGCGACAAATTCGCCCTTGGGCACGGTGAAGCTTACATTTTTAAGCGCGTGTACCGCAGTTTCACCGCTGCCGTAGGTTTTGTTTAGATTTTTGACTTCTAATAAGTTCATAAAAAACACCTCTTTTTATTTTGATATTCAAAGAATATCATATAAACCCTACAGCAATATGACAGTAATCCTACAATTTTGTAGTAAAGGCTTCCCTTGGGGGAAGCTGTCACGAAGTGACTGATGAGGGTAAGAAAAAGTCAAAACATACACTGTAGTATCTGTAGCTTATTTATCCCTCATCCGTCATTTTCGTCTTAACAGCCGAAAATGCCACCTTCCCCTAAGGGGAAGGCTTATGAATTCATTTTTTTATATATTTTTTCCTTTACAAATACCAAATTATGTGTTACAATAATCATGCACTACAGTTTAATATGTTTTCACAATAGGTTTTTGTTTTTTACAAAAAACAAAGGCTTTAATCTTTTATATACCTATTGTGGATATAAACTGTAGTGCAACAAGTTGAAGCCATGTTGTTTTTTTATGCGTGGCTTCGGCTGCGCATTTTTTATTGTTAAAGGAGGGCGGCAAAACGTAAGTATGTCGGCTTACATAAAAACTGAATATAGAAAATTTTTGATTTATGTGACACTGAAAATCCCTGCTTTTTGGCAGGGGTTTTCTCTATATCAGAAAATTCAATGTAAACACGGTTCCTTTGCCAAGCTCGCTGTCAACCTCAATCGTGCCGTTATGCGCCTCGACAACGACTTTTGCAAGCGGAAGTCCAAGCCCTATGCCCTGTGTGTCCTTTGAAAAACAGCTGCGGTAAAAGCGTTTGAAAATATGGTGCAAGTCCTCAGGGTGAATACCGCATCCGTTATCTTTTATTACAAGCTGAACAACTGACGCGAATTGCTTATACTCAATGCTGATTATTCCGCCCTCTGCCGTGTGGTCGAGCGCATTTTTTACGATATTGTCTATTGCCTGAGTGAGCCAATCGCGGTCGCACAGCAATGTGATGTTATCCTCACCCGATAAAATAATTTGCTTTCCCTCGCGCTCGGCGCGGAAGGAAAAATGCTTTTTTACGCTTTTAATTATTTCAGACACATTCTCTGAATTTTTATTAACCGTTATTGTACCTGCGTCAAGCTTAGTGATTTTCAGAAGATTTTGCACCAGCGTTTCTATGCGGTCAAGCTCCTGTTCGGTAAGCTCGGTAAATTCTTTAATTTCAGGCGAGATTTCCGTATCGCTCTGCATAATTCCGTTGTAAATATTAAGAGCCGCAAGCGGTGTTTTTAGCTGGTGTGAAATATCCGATATTGTATTTTTCAAAAATTCCTTTGATTTGAGTTCATTTTCAGCGTGCGCGTTCAGTATTGCCGCCAAAGAATTTATCTTGTGAAACAGCTTGTTAAGCTCACCCTCGTCGTCGCAGTCAATCCTCGCGGCTTGATTGCCTGCAATGTATTCCGTAATCTGCGCTTCGGCTTTTTCAATAATTTTATTCTGCTCGGCAAAGTATCTGTATAGAGCTATGATTATTGCCAAAAACAGACCGACACCGCATATAAATATATAAACCGCCGCGTTTTTTACCTTAAATATCATCAAAGGCGCGGAAATAATTACGAACACAAGCGCGCATACCGTTATTACGCCAAAAAGATATTTAATTTTTCTGTTATTCAGTATTTTCATGATATACTCCATTTATATCCCATACCGCGAACAGTTACTATCATTTTCGGCTCGCTCGGGTTGTCCTCGATTTTTGCGCGAAGCCTGCGGATATACACGGTAAGCGTGTTGTTATCGACATAGTTTTCGTCGCAGTCCCATAGCTTGCTTAAAATTTGTTCTGCGGAAAGTACAATATCGGGATTTTCCATAAACATACACAGGAGCTTATACTCGTTTGCCGTAAGTTCAATCGGAGTATTATTCTTATATACCTTGTTTTTTAAAAGCTCCACTTTTATCCCGTTTGAGCTGAGCTCCGTATCCGCCGTGTTAAAATCATTGCTCCGCCTTAAAATTGCGTTTATACGTGACAGCAGCACCGCCAGCTTAAACGGTTTTGTTATATAATCGTCGCCGCCGATGTCAAGTCCCATTATGATGTCGGTTTCCTCGTCCGCAGCGGTGAGGAAAATAATCGGCACTTTGGACGTTTGACGGATTTTTTTGCATATGTCAAAACCCGAACCGTCGGGAAGCGACACGTCTAAAATTACCAAATCATATTTTCCGTCCGACCATATCCCGTCCGCCTCACGGCTTGTACGGGCAATGTCCAATTCATAGCCCTGTTTCTTAATGGCGAACGACAGCCCGTTTATTAAACTTAAATCGTCTTCAATTATCAGTATTTTCATCTTTATGCTCCTTTGTCTGAAATATATAGTAAGCAAAATACAAAAAACTGCTTAAACAGTGGGTTTAAGCAGTTTCTATGGTACACCGTTAGGTGTGCATTCCGAACCTTTTTCTACTGCTTGTATATATTCGTCTATGTCAATATCTTCGTCCATATCAGCGGGCGTGAAATACAGTATATATAATACTTTATCATTCCATAAATATTCACTATGCAGTGTAAGACTTATTAACTGTTGACGTTGATGGAATGTTTTAAAATCTCTACTGCTAATGTTTTTCATAAAAGATGTAAACGCGGCGGCATTAAAATTGTTTTGTTTTGTTTGTGCTACGGCAAGCTCGCATTGCAATTTGTCCCGTACCCGTTCTAATTCTTTTAATCGCTGTTGTGTGGAGCTTGTAAAAATTCCGGCTTCTATCGCGCTCATAATGTTGTTGATTTTCTTCTCGGTATTTTCAATTTGTGACCGTATGGAAATTAAATCAGACGAATTATTTTCATCATGTGCCGCCGTGCTGATTGCTGCTGTAATCAAATCAATAATTTCCTCATTAAAAAAGTTATTCAAGATGAAATTTACGGTTGCGTCCTCAATACTATTCTTTTTTTCGTTTTTCTTGAGGCATTTTTCACCTTTGCTGTTTTTTTTGTTAGTAGTACATGTATAATATTGATATACTTTGCCTTGATGGTTGTGTCCGCTTTCACCGCATATGGTATTTTTGCAATAACCGCACCGTAATTTTGATGTAAGTAAATACGGCTCATGTTCAAGCCGACCCCCGCCGTGCTTTTGTTTTACCTTTAATTGTTTTTGAACTCTTAAAAACAAGTCATCATCAATTATACGTTGATTTTCGTCGTGTAATTCCATATTGCCGTAAGTATAAGACCCCGTATAACGGCGGCGGCTCAAAATTTTTCTCAAATATTGATTTTGAAATAAATTACCGTTAGATGTTCTATATCCGTGCGTGTTAAGCCATTCAACAATATCTTTGTTAAGTATTCCGCCTGCATACAATTCGAATATCTTTTTTACAACAGGCGCGGTTTGCTCGTCGGGAACGTAAGTACCCTCTGGCGATTTTTTATATCCATAAGGAACAATCCCGGTTACTTTATGTTTTGCGGCGGTTTCACGCATACCGCGCTGAACCTTTTGCGATAAATCGCGTGAAAAATATTCCGCAAAGCCCTCTAACACGCTTTCCATTAAAACGCCCTCCGGGCTGTCGTCTATGTTTTCCATTGCAGACATCACCCGCACGCCGTTGTTTTTTAGACGCTGTTTATATACCGCGCTGTCATATCGATTACGCGCAAATCTATCTAATTTCCATACAACGATTACATCAAACATTCCTTTTTCACTGTCTTTAATCATCTGTTGGAATTGCGGGCGGCGGTCAGTTGTTGCGGTTAATGCACGGTCAATATAAGTGCCTACAATTTGAAATCCGCACCGCTCCGCAAATCTTTCACAATCCGCGAGCTGCCCCTCAATACTTTGTTCCGTCTGATTACTGCAAGAGTAACGGGCATATATAACAACCCGAATAATCCTATCACTTAAAACATTAAAATGCTGTCCCATTATTCGCGCGCCTCCGCAATTGCTTTTATTTGTAATTTAAAGCTCCGCATAGTATCACCATCAAAACAAGTTACATTCCCGTTTTCAGCAACGGAAATGATGTTAATTCCCATTTTATCAGCAATCATTAAAAATTCATCAATAACATAAAAATTCCGTCCGATGCGGTCAATGTTAGAAACAATAATCGTGTCAAACGTTCCGGCACGGCAAGCATCAAACATTTTATTGCCCGTTGGACGCTTTAACACGGGTACAAGTCCGCTTGATATTTCTTTATAAACATACGATGCGGTTAAACCGTTTTCGACACAATAACTGTTTATCGCCTCAAGCTGTTTTTCAAATTTCACCGATGCGCCCTTTGACGAGGCGGTGCGCACATAGGCGCATACTTTCTTATTTTTTTGCATAATAAAACACGCTCCTGACTTGTATTTTTGGCGCGCGTATGATATAATATTATTGTTAAAGATGTGTATATCATATACGCTCTGTCCCTCGGCTGCTCCAACAGTCGGGGGATTTTTTATTTGAATATATATTCTGTGTCATAACTCTTGACATGGACTTCAAATTCTTTAGCATCAGTCGGAATATCACGTCCAAAAGCTGTGGCTGTTCCGGATTTTCCAGGGCGCAAGTATGTTTCATTACCATCTAAAGAAACAAATTCAAAATCGTCTTTCAATGTCAGTTTACTGCCGTCAGATAATGTTATTATAGTTTCAAGATATATTAAGCAATAATTTTTTTCGCCGTTGTTTGTAACCTTGTATTCTGCCTCAAAGTGTCCGTCCTTTAGTCCTGAAGACAATACTTCAACATTTAAAACGTGATAACCATCTTCAAAAGGGGCTTTATTATAGTATGGTTTATAGTAATCTGTTTTATCAGAATTAACAACATCACCAGAACTGAAAATTATGTATTTTTCATTACATCTTTCGAAATAACCTCTTTTTGGGTGCAATATAATCTTATCGCCACCATTCATAACACCATCAGTTAATAACGAACAGAGGTTATCTTCATA
>CAZBXN010000103.1:0-2607 GCA_964496015.1 uncultured Lachnospiraceae bacterium
TGTTTTATAGTCATACTACATATTTTACAATTGCTGGCAGTTATATTAAATATATTATGTGAGCCCGATGTTTGTAAAATAGTTGCTTCGCGTCCCATACCCTCAATAACAACATTTGATTTACTGATATTAATCTGACCATTTATATTATATGTACCTTCCAGAAGTACAATTTTGCCACCATTTTCAGGAAGTGCGGCGATTGCTTGATTGATTATAGTTTGGTCATCAGTGCCACTGCACGTATAATCTGTCAGCCACCAATGTCTTGAGTCTTCACACCCTATTGTTATGGTTGTAGGCGAAGCAAGACCTGATTCTTTCATATCCTTTAAATCTATTGTAACGTCGCCAATTCCTATATATCCGTTGGAGGAAAAAGTATATAACATATTGTTCCATGTTTCTTTCTCATCTTCTGTAACAAATCTATGCGTGTTGTCTTGTGCAATCATACTTGCCGAATGAGTTGAGGGGTGTGTATAGTTATTTGCACCTACCGCTATGCCGTCAAGCTTTGACTTGTCAGACGGAGACATCAAGCCGCTCTGCGACGCAGTTGCTTCTCTGTATGTCGTGTCTGTAGTTTTATAGCCGCTGTCATTTACAAGCTGACTTGTTTTTGTAGGAATTGTCGGAGTATTACTCAAATCATTGTAGCTGCCTGTGAATGCGACAGTTTTTAAATCAGAAAACCATTTTTTTGCTTTACTCCATAATGTAGATTGGTCTTCTCCTGAATTGATATTTTCTCTTACAGAACCCTCGTCAAACACAACAGTAGTATCGGAAGAATCACCGTTAGTATCAAGTTTACCTTCCATAGCCGTTGCAACATCAGTTTTGTTTGCTTTGTTATTAAGAGCACTTTCT
This sequence comes from uncultured Lachnospiraceae bacterium, assembly GCA_964496015.1. GTDB lineage: Bacteria > Bacillota > Clostridia > UBA1381 > UBA1381 > JALEPO01. Next base: position 874 of record CAZBXN010000103.1, read on the forward strand.
ACATCAGATTTATTTGCCTTATTCCCAATAGCACTGTTTAAAGCGTCTACAACACCTTGGTTGGTTTCAATTGCATTAGCGACCTCTTCTATGGTATCAAGTGTTTCGGGGGCGCTTCCGACTAAATCAGCAACTTTTGTATCGGTATATGCTTTGCTATCTTTATCCATTTGTTTTAGTCTATCTTCAAGAACGATACCATTGTTGTCATACACCGCCTTGGTATGAGTAAAGGGATAAAATCGCTTCCCTTGTCGTTTTAAATACCCTATTATATCCATAATTCATCACCTCTTTATAAACTTGCGTCATGTACAACATATACTACATTATCTTTTAATTCTTCTAAGTCGGATGTTATTGCAGTAATGCTATTATCTAACTCTACTATTTTTGACATATCCAAATCTAAGTTAGATATAAAGTTATTAACGGTCGCCTCTAAATTATTCATTCTGTTAAAGAGAGCAGATACAACGGCAGTTTCGCTTGGAGCAATAGCAGAGTTCATATTCAAGCCTGAACGTATATTGAGCGTAGCAGGAACAGTAGACCATTTATAGGTAGTAGAAAGTTCAAAAGTGAGCTGAAAAGCTACAGTGCCTGCGTACCTTGTGACATTATTGTCAATAGTCCACCCAAGCTTAATAGTATTACCTTCTACATTAACATCGGTTATTTCATAAGCGTTATATTCATTGCCTGCATTTATATATTCAATATAAGCTGTCTTATCCATTAAAGATATTCCATCAAAAGTCGTAGATGGTATGCGTATATAAACGGTTTCAGCGTTATTGTCATCAACAACACCGATGTCTTTTAACTCTTGGGGCACTGTAATAGTACGGTTATCCATGTCAACTGTTATTTCAGGCTCAGTATCAGGGTCAAGCATCATAAGCGTAGGTACATCGGCTGCGAACGTCTGTATCGGCTCGTTCTGTAGATTTTGGAGTGATTCTTTAAATGATTTTGCCATATTAAATCTCCTCCGTTTGTATTTTATTTCTCATGTTTACCTCCATTTCAAAAGGTTATATACTTTGCAAAATATATAAAAATAGTATAAAAGGGAAGTAGTCGTCACCACTTCCCGAGTTAATTATACTGTCAAATATAAATTATTCTGTAGTATCAAATAAACTGTTGATTTCCTCAACAGTAATAGCTTCAATGGTATCAGCCTTAAGATTTGCTACATCTGTCTTCAACGTAGAAATGTCGCTCGTATTTGTTGTTACAGAAGTTTCAAGTGTAGTAAGACGGGTTACGGCAGCAGTCAAATCAGACTGGGCAGCCTTATCTCCAACAAGAGCAGTCAAAGCATCATATTCATCCTTGTGTGACGCAATATAAGTAGATATTTCCTTTAGCGTGTCATATGCTTCAGGGGCACCGTCGATTATATCTGTCTTGATTTTGTCTGCGATTGCCTGTGCAAATGCTTTGATTTTCGTATCATAAGCACTAAGTCCTGCAAAATCTAAAAATCTATTTGTTGTGTTTTCAGCCATATAAATAGCTCCTTTCTGCCTTTCGGCAATAAACGTATGTAAATAAAGTTATATATAATAAAAGACCTATATCGTGACGCGTCCAACAATATAGGTCAATTATTCTCTTTTATTTGATTGTAAATTTCAGTTAGTTCCTTTTGAGCAGCCATAACTTGCAGTAGTCTACTATCTAACGGGGTCAGATTTTCGTCAGCAATGTACTGCGACCAGTTTG
>CAZBXN010000103.1:2617-5669 GCA_964496015.1 uncultured Lachnospiraceae bacterium
TATTGGAATAACATTAAGCTGATACGGCTGAGTTTTGCGGACATGTTCAATCGGTTTACCCGTATCAGCGTCCATTTCAAGCTTAATAAAACTTAATTGCAACTCGACTTCGCCTTCTTCTGCCGTGAGCTTCGTATCAATAGGCAGTACATATTGCAAATGTCCATTATATAACTCGTCAGACAGTGTTAATTCTTCCGATTCGTATTTATGACCGATAGGGGTAACATACTCCATAATAACGGCATCATAGGTGCTCATATCTTCGTCGTTATAATCTTTAGGAACAAAAAAGCGCAATTTGTCAACCATTGTACTTCGCTGCATTATAGCGGTTTTCTCAGTTGCTAACAATTCATTGTCCTTGGTTACAAGTATTGTGTACATAATTCCTCCTTTCATTTAGGCATATAAAAAGACACCTCAAAAGAGATGTCTTGGTTTTAAAATTGTGATTTTATTTGGTTTTATATATTGCGAAAAATAATTGACAAAAAATGTGATAATTGATATAATATTGCTGTGGAAATCTGCCGTTTACTGTTGAGTTTTTGTCAAGTTTGTAGACGGTTGACGGTTTCAGGACGGTTGCCTTATCATCCCGCGTAAGCGGAAGTGAGGTGATTGTATTTAGCTTCGCGGGAAATATATTTCCGAAGGGAGGCTGATACATGATTGCTTTAACTGTGCTTGGTAATGTGTGTAGTATATTAAGTTGTGTCCTAACAATTTATATCTACATAAATACTAATCATAAGAAAAAGTGAGCCGTCTGTCGCAACCAGATTGGCTCACTAAGACTTGAGATTTCATAATCTCAGCTTTAGTTAACTGTATCATTGTGGCAACCGTCTTGGGTTTCCACACTTTTATTATATCATTTATTTAGATTTTGTCAATATGTTTTATGAAAATAATTTATCTATACCCCAACCGCTAACGGCAGCATCTTACCTAAGTCAAAGTCCCATACAAACACTTTAACCTTGTCAAAAGGATATGCAACATTTTCTACATCAATGCTTAAGTCCTTTGCCTCATTTGTATCAAAGAACGTATTTGCCATTTTAACGCCCATTAAGGCATTGTTTTCATTATATACTGCTGCTATAACCTTGACAGCTTTTGCGTCTGTTCTGCTTGTAATATGGGCGCCTACAGTAAGTGCTTTGGCGTCAAAATCATACTGTTTGCTTATATTGCTGTCTGTTTTAAAATCATAGCGTTTTACCTCAATTTCAAAAGTATCGGTAAAGCCGCGATAGCTTATGGTTATAGTCTGCGTACCTGTCCTAGTACCGTCAAAGCCCGATATAGTATAGCTTGTACATTCGCTTGCTGTGCCATTATTATACAGCATTTCAACCGCAAGACCTGTTAAATCAAGCTCAGTTTCGTCATTACAGTAATATAGCTTGTCGGGCAGGGAAGTAATATTTATACCTGAGATGCTTTTCTTTGCAACGGTAACGGGCAGGGAAACAGTCAATCCATTATATGAAATTGTAAGCGTCTGATTGCCCGTTTTAGCACTGTCATAACCCGATACAGTATAATTGGTTATTTCTTCTGTTTTGCCGTTATTGTATGTGCCTGTGACTACCATACCTGACAAGTCAAGTTCCGTACCTTCTACAAATTTGGTCTTTTGGGGCGGTGTTGTTATAGCTATTGATGTTATTTTCAAAGGCTCGACTTTAACCATAACTTCATTAGAAAAGTCACCATATGTTACTTTGACATTGTATTCACCCTCTGTATTGGGGTCAAAATCTGTTTCAAGGGTGTATTCGTCAGGCGATAGAGTAGTTGTTGTACCATCGTTGTGGTTAAGCGTTACGGCTATATTGAGGTCTGTATCTTCGCCTATGATGTACGTGGATTTTGTTGATATGGATATTGAGGTGGGGAGGACTTCTGATATATAAACTATGTTTGCGTTGAGAAGTGCTTCGTTGCCCTCAGGGTTAATGTCTATTGCGTTCCACTCTTCTGGTGTGCCATAGAAGTAGACTGTTTTGAGAGAAGTACAGCTACCAAAAGCATCCTGCCCTATAGAGGCTATACCGCTATGAATGCCCACTGACTTTAATAAAACATCTTGTATAAAAGCACCATTTGGAATAACACTAAGCCCCCTTCCCAGATTAACATATTCTAAAGAAGAACAAAATCCAAGAACAGCAATATCAATAGTTTGGACACAATCAGGGATAACGATTTCTCTTAAATTTCCACACTCCCAAAATGTATTCCTACCAATACTAATTATACTGTTAGGCAAAATTATTGATGATATATTGGTCGAAGCAAAAGAGTATGCCCCTATATGAGTAATGGTGTCTTGAATTACAATGCTATCAATATTTTTACGGTATTCACTCCATGGAGGATTGTCCGATTTTGAATAGTCAACCATTTCATCTTGACCGATAATTTTTAACGAATTGTCACTATTAACCGCCCATGAAATGTGCGAATTACAATTACCGCCATACAATGTTTCGGCAGACACAGAAATACACATAATTAGAGATATAACTATAATTTCTAAAATGAATATTACCTTTTTCATACCAAATATACACCTCTTTATGTTAATATTTGGTAATATTATATCACAAAACATAAAGTAATTCAAGATTTTATTGCCTATCTAAACGATTATTAAGCATAGCTTTGTTTATCCTCCAACGCCTTTATCCTGCTTTCCAATTGTGCTATAGTAGTTGAGTTATTCATAACTTTACTCTGCAATTCATTAAATTCAGTAGTTGAAACTGTGTCACTTTTTTTGGAGCATTTGAAGTATTCTACCCATATTTCTTGTACAGGTAATGGCGTGTTTTCGGGTATGTCAATATCATTTTCACGGAAGCAGTCTCCTGTTAATGATAATTTAACTGATTTCAGCTTTTTTATGAGTTCAAATGAAAAATCTATAGTGTAGTATAAATATTCTGTGTTATCAATTGTACGTTTTTGACTGCTTGATGCAAAATGTGTAAACCGATTAGAACCGCTAAACCGAATATGTTCGCTACTATCATCT
>CAZBXN010000104.1:0-5663 GCA_964496015.1 uncultured Lachnospiraceae bacterium
GCAAGGGCTACAACGCTCTTACCGAGGAATATGTCGATATGATTGCGGCAGGTATTGTAGACCCTGTCAAGGTTACAAGAAGCGCGCTTCAAAACGCTGCGTCCGTAGCGTCAATGGTGCTTACAACGGAAAGCCTTGTGGCTGATAAGCCCGAGCCTCCTGCGGCAGCTCCCGCTATGGACCCGAGCATGGGCGGCATGTATTGATAAAAGGTATACAAAAAAAACGGTGTTCTCGGAACACCGTTTTTTGTTGTAAATTATCTTTTGTTAAATACCTCGTCAGCCATATAAAAGCCTACGTGCGGCGGCTGATTATACGCCGTCTGCTCTGCCGCGACGCCGCTTCGGTAAACGGGGTCGTGCATAAGCGTCTTGATTTTATAATCGGTCGGCGTTGTTGTCATAAATACCCGTAAATTGTTTCCGTCCTTTGTCGGATAAATAAGCTCCTCGCGCCAGTCGCCGAATAAATCCGCCTGCAATGAGGGATTTGATTTAGTGCCGTTGATTTGCACGCAATTGAAATTGCCTGCGTTAAATATTTTGGTCATTCTTCTGCCGTTCCATGATGTTACAGATGTTCCGTCAAGTAATTCGTCGTATAAATCGCCGTCCCAGAAAATGCGGAAGTTTGAGCCTGCGCCGTTTCGTGTTTGCGCGAAATCCGTACCGCCGTTACACTGATAATTTCCGACGCCCGTTATCTGATAATATCCGCCTGAACCCGTATTCGCCATTACGCCTCTGCCCGTGTCCCTTGTGTTGCCTTTATGGAATATTATATCGCCTGTGTTCGCGTCAATTACGGACATTCCGAAGTTGCAGATAACATTTTTGCCTGCTTTCTGCGCATTTTGCTGAATATAACCGTAATCGTCGTCAGTTCCCTCAATTCCGTCGGGACCCGCTATTTTCTGCTGCTTTACCTCTTCCGTGTCTTTATCTCCTATGCCGTTACCGTCCTCGTGAACCGTGAAAAATTCAAAACCCTTGTGCGTGGGGTCATAGTCGCCTATATGAAGCGCGTCGCCGTGTTCCAGGAAAGTACACCAGCGCGGTTTAAACTGATTATCATCGTCAACCTCCATGCAAAGCGCGCCCGTGATAAATTCGTCCTGGCCGTCGTTGTCTACGTCCGCAACCGTACAGTTGTGGTTGCCCTGTCCGACATACAGTTCTGCGCCCGAATAATATCCGGGCTGACCCTTTTGAGTGTCAAAGCGATAGTCGGGCGAAAGTCTTTCGCCGTCAAAACTGATACCTGCTATACTTGTACGCTGCTTTCCGTTTCTGCCTAAATAGTAACCGCGCAGATATACCGCGTACGGTTTTTCGCCGTCAAGATACGCCACGTCGGCTACAAAACGGTTTGAACGGTTGCCGAAATCGTCGCCGTATTGAGCTCCGTTGTTTCCTCCGCGCGTGGTCGGCAAATCTATCGTGTCAATCGCCTCGCCTGTTTCACCGTTAAATACCGTAAAAAATTCCTCGCCCGATACTTTTCTGTCATAGCCGTTAAAATCGGCGGCTGCATTTTCATCGTCGGTATATTCCGCGATTTTCGAATTGTCTTTCGCGCTGTGCGACACATACCTGCCCTTAGCGTCCTTTGAGCCGAGCGAAGTCTGAACCATCATTTCAGCTTTGCCGTCGCCGTCGAAATCGTAGACAAGGAACTGCGCCGTATGCGCGCTGGAATACACGTTTTTACCTAAGTTTATGTCGTTATCCCAAAGCTTTGTACTGTCGAGCTTATATGCCGCAAAACGCACCGTGCCCGAATATCCGCCGTTTCCGACGTCACATTCCTGACTGACCCATTTGACAATAATTTCATATTCGCCGTCGCCGTCAACGTCGCCGCATGAGCAGTCGGTGGGGGAGAAAGATTTTACCGCAGGCGTACTACCCTCGTTAATCGTTTCGTCCTCGGGCTTTACAAGCGGAATATCAAAATAATTTGTGTTAAGAACCGATACTTCTTTTACGCTGCCGATATTGAAGGTAATATTGCTGTTTTCGTCAAAGGACGCAATATCATTTGACTTATTCTGCGCGTCAAGCGCGGAGCATAACGGTTCGGAACCGTTCCAGATATAAACCTTATCGGGAATGAAATCCGCCTTGAATGAATTTTCTGTAAGCAAAGACGGCTTAAATGCCTGAACGCTTTCCAAAGCGTTTTCCGAATATTTTACCGCATAAACGAGCACTGACGGAAGAACGGCGTATTTGCTGTTTTCCGTGCCGTCTGCGTCGGTATAATTTGTTGTTTTGCTCTCGGTCGCGATTTTTTCGCCGTCGCGGTAAATGTCAAAGCTGACGTTGCCGCCCGCACTGCCGTAAACGGCGTCCTCACTGTCAAAAAGACGCCACGATAAATACACGCCGCCGTCTGTTTTAACAGCCGTAAGACCACGGTCAAGCGTTTCCATTCGGCGCGTTTTTACATCGGCTTTATTATATCCCAAGTCCGCGTCATACGAATAATTATAGCTTATATTTTCCGCAGATACGAGCGGAGTAAACGCTATACATAAAGCAAAAACAGATATAAATTTGTTAAATTTAAACATAACCGCTACCTCCGAATATAAAAAATACACATATCTTATCATAATTTTATCAGATAAATTATGGAAAGTCAATAATAAAACATATCAAAAAAACGACTTTTATTTTATAATGTACAAATTATATGCGGTAAAACGGCGAAAATTTTACCATATAAGACTTGAAAAATACAGACGGGTTATGGTATAATAAATACAATCGGATAAAAAGCGATAAAACTGTATTTCCGATTTAGATACGACAGATTAGAAGGGATTTATATAATGAAGAAATTTGCAGCTTTTTTAACAGCGGCTTTGCTGCTTTTATCTGTAGCCGCCAATGCGCAGTATTCCGAAAATTCGTTAATCCGCACGATTGATAACGCGGTGGAATGGAAGGAAAAAAATTCGCAGCCTTATAATGACGCAGGCTCGGAAACCGCGGATTTATATATAATCGCGCTTAAGCGTATGGGAATGGACTATAATTATGATAAATATGTTTCGGCTATACGCGAGGCAATAAAATCGTATAATTCCGATACGAGGGAAGAGAAGTTCGCGCGTTCCGTAATGGCGCTTGACGCGAGCGGTGCGGATGTCGGATATTTTAACGACAAGGATTATATCGCGGAGGGACTGTATAAGAAAAACAATATTGCCTCCGTTGATGATTGGTGCTACGCACTTATCGCGCTTAATTCAAAAGATTATAACGTACCCGACTGGGCGCATGCAGATAAGGACGAAATGGTTCGCACAATTTTAGCGGCTCAGAGGGATAACGGAAGCTTTGGAGATAATGTATCTTCAACCGCGCTTGCGATTATTGCGCTTGAACCCTACACATATTCGGATAAGGTATACACCTTTACAAATGAAGCGACAGGGCAAAGCAATTCGCTTATTGTAATGCAGGCGGTTGACAGTGCGCTTACGTATTTGTCGAATGAGCAGGCAGACTGGGGCGATTATTATGATTTAAAAGGTACTGCGCTTACGCTTATCGCGCTTGACAGCATGGATATCGATGTTGATAAGGATGAAAGATTTTTAAGAGACGGAAAATCGGTTGTGGACGGAATAATGGCATATGTTGAAGATGACGGCGGATTTTCAATGCGTAACGACGGCTCAAATTCTCTCGCAACGTCATACGCTTTATGCGCTCTGACGAGTCATTTAAGAAAGGCTCAGGGCTGCGGCAATCTGTTTGATTTTCTTGATAACGGTACTCCGTCGGGAGTAAAGCAGATAAATTCTGCCAAGAGCAATACGTCAAACAGCAGTAACAACACGAGTTCTTCCGTAAGTTCGGGTACGTCGTCAAGTACAGCGTCCTCGTCGAGAACAACAAAGGCTACGACCAAGCCAAAAACCACAATGAGACCCGCGGGTACGGCGCGTCCAAGAGTTGCGTCAACAATGCGTCCCGCGTCAAGTACGTCGCCGAAACCGGCTGTGACTCCGAGGGCGACATCGGCTCCGCGCAAAAAGGCGCTTGTAGGACCTGTGGAAATGCCCGGACCTATGCCAAAAACGCCCGAGCCTGAAATGTCGGCTGACGAAGACGCAAAATCGGGCGGAATGGGAATAGCTCATTCACTGCCGATAGGAATAGCGTTTCTTGCGCTTGCCGCGCTTATTACGGCGGGCGGAATAACATATATAATTTTAACAAAGGAAAAGGCGAAAACAATAAAAAGAAAACGCCGCGAGGACAGATACGAGGCTAAAATCCACCGCAGAACGGAAATTCACGGCGCGTATAAGGCACGTGAGAAATACAAGGAACGCGGAAAATATAAAGGTTCATACAGAAAATAAAAAAAGAGAGCGCTGCTCTCTTTTTATTTTCTTACAATCCGCTGAAAAAGCTTTGTGAGCTTTATACACATGGCAAGCAAAAATGCCTTTGAGGAATTGAACAGCTTAAAATACAATTTATGTTCAATCGGGAATGAGTTATAATTGATTTTTTCGGTAAATCCCTCGTCTTTTGAGAAAACGATAATCTCTTTTATTCGCTTTATTTTCTCGAAAAAGGATTTTTTGTTTTCTTTTCTTAATTCGCTGCTGATAAGTATTTTCGCGCAGTATGAATAATAATAGCATAGCTGTCTGCTGTATTCCGATTCGGCAAGATTTGACGAGTTAAAGAATTTATACAGTGATTTAAACCTTTCAAAGGATGCGCTGTCGTATGTAGCAGTCATTTGTACCTCGGAATGACGGTAATGGTACAAATACTGATACTTCATGAAATACATACTGTTTATTTCCAGAAAATACGGATAAACGCAGGCGGCATCCTCTCCGCTTCTGATATTGTCGTATACCGCGAACTGGTGTTTAATAAGCAGTTCACGGCGGAACAGCTTGTTCCATATTACGGGATAAATGCCGAATGAATAAAAAGTCCCGCTGTACATCATAATCGGAAACAGCTTTTCTTCAAGCTCCTGTCTCGAATAATATCCCGTTTCAAGAGCCGCGCTTATATTATTATATTCTTTTTTGCTGTAAGCCTCATGCTCGACGTCGCACATAACGAGGTCGCAGTTATACGTCACGGCATTGTCAATCATATACCTATACATGTCGCGGTCAATCCAGTCGTCGCCGTCAACATATCCGACATATACGCCCGAAGCGGCTTTAAGTCCCGCTTTTCTCGCGCTTACAACGCCGTTGTTTTCCTTGTGAATAACGGTAATTCTGTTATCGGTTTTGGCGTAACCGTCACATATTCCGCCGCTGCCGTCGGTAGAACCGTCGTCAACAAGAATAAGCTCAAAATCGGAAAAGGACTGAGAAAGAATACTGTCAATACACTTGTTTAAAAACGGCGCGACATTATATATCGGCACAATTATGCTAAGTAACGCCATATTCTCACTCCTTTGCTTTGATAAAATTATATTATCACATTTACGGGATATAGTCAAATTTTATTTACAATTAAATAAAATTGTGATAAAATAAGGAACGGAGGGGATTTCAAATGAAAGTATCTGTTATCATTCCTGTTTATAACGGTGAAAAGACAATAGAAAGATGTATAAACAGCGTGAAAAATCAAACGCTTTTTGAAACGGAAATTATA
>CAZBXN010000105.1:0-5595 GCA_964496015.1 uncultured Lachnospiraceae bacterium
CGCCGACAAGCTCGTCGCCCGTTTTTAAGTTGAACCGCCTGATTTGCACGGGCGAAACATAAATGTCGTTCGCGCTTGAACGGTAGTTCTCAACGCGCATAAAACCAAAGCCGTCGTTCATTACGTCAAGTATGCCCTTTACTTCTACAACGTCTGCGGGACGCTCGCGTTTTTTCGGCTTCTGCTTTTTCGCTTCCTCCGCTATCTGCTCGCGTTTTTCGCGGATTGCCGCGATAAGCTCATCTTTTTTGTAGGCATAGATTTTATCAATTTCCAAACCCTGCGCAATTTGCTTTAATTCCTCTTTTGTTTTACGTTCCAGTTTAATTCCGTCTTGCATAAAACACCTCTCTGTTTAATATTTGTTACATATTCATTTCTTTTTGGTAATATGCGTTGAAAATTTAAGAATAAATGTATATAATAATGACGTTGGAAAAATCCAATCGGAAAAAGGTAATCTCGGAATGAACATTCCGTGGACGGCTCACCTCAACCCCACTAACTGTGGAAAGGGGGTGTTGCTTATGAAAAAATACATATTAAGAATTGTGATTTTTATAATCCTGTTTTTAATCATTTTTGAAATAAAAGCAAATTAGTCGCCCACATTCCCCAATGTAACGACTAATTTTTAATTCTCATTGGCGAGCCGTTCAAACGGATTGCCTTTTTCTGTTATTATTATATATTGAAAACTACATTTTGTCAATAAAAACTTGATATTTTTTTGAACCCCCGTTTTTATAAACGGGGGTTCTCTTTCTTCTGAAACGTCAGATTAGTCGTCAAGCATAACCGCGCCCTGAATTGCGGAGGAAACAAGCTTTGAATAGCGTTTTAAATAACCCGTCTTAACCTTCGGCTCATTCGGCGTCCAGCCGACTTTACGCTTTTCCATTTCCTCGTCCGAAACCTTAACATTGAGCTCGCATTTGTCAATGTCAATCTGGATAATATCGCCGTCCTTAACGAACGCGATAGGTCCGCCCTCAACAGCCTCGGGCGAAACGTGACCGATAGCCGCACCGCGCGTCGCTCCCGAAAAACGTCCGTCGGTAATAAGCGCAACGTCCTTGTCAAGCCCCATACCGCAGATTGCGGAGGTCGGCGACAGCATTTCACGCATACCCGGTCCGCCCTTGGGGCCTTCATAGCGAATAACGACAACATCGCCCTTTACGATTTTGCCCTCGTAAATTGCCGCGATTGCGTCCTCCTCGCTGTCAAATACCTTAGCGGGGCCCTCATGCTGCAGCATTTCGGGCGCAACCGCGCTTCTCTTTACAACCGAGCCGTCAACCGCAAGATTGCCTTTTAGGACAGCAATTCCGCCTGTCCTTGAATACGGCTCGTCAATCGGACGGATAACGGTGTAGTCCGTAACCTCATGGTCTTTTATGTTTTCACCCTGTGTTTTGCCTGTGACGGTGATTGTGTCAAGCTTTAGCAGGTTCTTCTTTGAAAGCTCATTCATAACCGCCGTAACGCCGCCTGCCGCGTATAAATCCTGAACATGATGCTCGCCCGCGGGCGCAAGATGGCATAAATTCGGCGTTTCCTTACTGATTTCATTCGCGTAATCAAGCGTAATCGGCGCGTGAGCCTCATGCGCGATTGCGGGAAGATGCAGCATTGAGTTTGTCGAGCAGCCCAGCGCCATATCAACTCTCAATGCGTTATAAAGAGCGTCGGGAGTTATAATATCTCTCGGCTTTATGTCCTTTTCAAGCAGCTCCATAATCTTCATGCCCGCATGCTTTGCAAGGCGTATTCTCTCCGAATAAACCGCAGGAATTGTGCCGTTACCGGGAAGCGCCATACCAAGAACCTCGCACAGACAGTTCATTGAGTTTGCCGTAAACATACCCGAGCATGAACCGCAGGACGGACAAGCCGCTTCTTCAAGTTCAACAAGCTCCTGCTCGTCAATATTTCCTGCCTTAAACGCGCCGACTGCTTCAAAAGTCGTGTTAAGATCGCGGAACTTGCCCTTGAAATTCATCGAAAGCATAGGTCCGCCCGATACAACAATTGCCGGTTTATTAAGTCTTGCCGCCGCCATAAGCATACCCGGTACAATCTTATCGCAGTTCGGAATAAGTACAAGCGCGTCAAAGCCGTGCGCAATTGTCATAGACTCAATCGAGTCCGCAATAAGCTCGCGCGACGCGAGAGAATATTTCATTCCCACATGACCCATTGCGATACCGTCGCATACGCCGATTGCAGGAAATTCCACGGGCGTTCCGCCTGCCATTCTTACTCCTGCCTTAACCGCCTCGGCGATTTTGTCAAGATGGATATGACCCGGGATAATCTCGTTTTTCGCGCTTACAACGCCGATAAGAGGACGGCTGATTTCCTCGTCCGTAAAGCCCGACGCCTTAAAAAGCGAGCGGTGCGGAGTTTTCTCCAAGCCCTTTTTTACTATATCACTGTACATTTTTTCATCACTCCTTTTAGATTTTCATAATTAACTGCAGTAATATATTATAATTATATAAATATTTAACAAAATAAGACTGCTCAATCATTGCCCGTATCTCGTGCTCCTCGGGAACAAACGACACAATCGCAAGCAGTATAAATATAATCGCGAAAGCGTTTATTATGCCCAGTACGCCGCCCAAAATCCCGTTTGTCTGGCTTATAACGGGCAGCTTCACAAGTCCGTTTAATATGACGAACACGAGCCATAAAAGCAGGCGTATTATGATAAAAAGCCCGACAACGGCGATTATTTTAATCAAAAGCATTGTCAGACGGCGCGCGAGCTCGTTTGTACCGTTGTTTACGGTTTCGTTTATGCTGTCCGCGTCAACCGTTTTCATCATTTCTTTCATCAGATAATCGGGGATTGCATGCGTTTTGTTTTCCTCCCCGTTTTCTTCGCCGCTATCTCCGTCCCCGGGATTTTCAAGCTCGATATGCAGGCTTTTTGATACCGAATTATAGAGGTTGTCCGCTATCGGCGTTTCCGCAAGGAAATTTGCGGCTGGCATTTTAAGCGCGATTACAAGGACAATGGTAACAATAAGCGCCGTCATTTTCCAGACCGATTTTACAAGCCCTTTCCGCATACTTATCGTAAAGGAAATCAAAACAAGCGCAGCTGCAATTATATCTAAAACCATATCTGCTCCTTTCCGTTTTTACCGCTACATTTTAACAAGCTCTATGCTGTTGGAATATACAATAGCGGCGGTGCTTTTGTCAAGCAGAAAAAGATTTCTTATATCCATTGAAGCTGTGAACTTCGCCATTTGCTTGCCGCCCGCTTTGCCGTATAAAATATCGCGTCCGCTGTTAAATACAATGTAATTCCCGTAAATATCGGCAAAATCGGGCAGCTCCTCGGCGGATATTTGCTGTCTGAGCGTTTCGCCCGCGCCGTAAATATTTATAAGCGGAATATTTGCTGCGTCAAAAATGAGAATTTTATTTCCCTTGTCGTCCATTGCGTAATGAGTAAATTCCGCGTTTTCAAACCGTTTATCGTACAGCACGCCGCCGCTTGAATTAAGCCCCGCGATACAATTATCGCCGAACGCATGGACGGTATCGCCGACAAACTGCAAGTCAAAAAGAACAGTATCTTCAAATATAATCTGCGCAAAGCTCTCAGTTTCGTTTATGTCAAAGAACTGAACCGTTGATTTTGCCCTGCTGTCGGTATTAAGAAGCGAAACGGCAATTCTGCGCGAAGATGCGGAAATATGCGCGCTCATTATTTTTTCGCTTCCCGACGACCACGCAAAAATCTGATTTCCCTCTTTGTTAAATACAACAATCGCGCCCTTAAACGACGCTTTATTCGTAACTGCCAAAACGTCGCCGTTTGAGGACAGGTCGCACGTTATAATACTGTCCTCCGTGTCGGAGGAGTAAATCATTTTACTGTCGTAATAAAGACAGAGCTTTGTCCCGCCGTTTTCGGCAAGTAAAATATAATGCCCCGCCGCCTTTATAATCGGGTCTACTATAAGCGTGTCGGTTTCCCAAACCGTGCCGCCGTTTGCGTCAATAAGCCGCATATAATTTGCATGCGCAAATACAAGCCCGCCGTTATATTCCGCAAAAACCGACTCGCCCGCCTGCTCAACGGGTATTGTTACGCTTTTGTCAAGCGGCGCGTCGTATTGGGAAACGCCTTTTACATTGCCGCTCGTCTGCGTGTCGTCAGACGATACGTCAATCCCCAAATTCGATAAAATCGTAGCCGCATTTTTTGCAAAGTTGTGTTTATAGCTTCCTATAAAGCCCGTGTCAATCGTGACAAACATGAATACCAGCGCCATCAGGGCGACGGTAACGGATGCAATTATTATAATCTGCTTTTTTGAAAATGAAAAATCTTCTTTCTGCTGCCTTTTGCGGCTTAACATTATGTCGCCGAGCTCGTCTAACGCCGCAAGGCTTTCCAGACTGCCCGTGTCGTCGCCGTCAGACGGTTCTTCCCCGCTGTCGGGTTCGTCCGTTTCAGCTTCGGGCTTGTCCTCATTGTTTTCCTCGTCTTTTTCGTCCGTCGTTTCGGCGATTTCCTCCGCCTTCGCTGTTTTTTCTGTTTCCGCGTTATCCGTCTGAATATTTTCTTCCGCTGCCTGCGGCTCTTCCTTCGCCTTTATCGGGAACGGAATTATTTTTGTGTCCTCTTCTTCAGGCTCAATATTGCGCTTTTCCTCTATTATTTCGACAAGCTCTGGAGTATCGTCGGGCGTTTTATCGTCAGAGTTATCGGGCAGGTCATCGGGATTTTCTTCGGGATTTTCTTCGCCGTCCGCGTCGTAATATTTGATAATCTCGTCAATCGCCTTTTGATTTATTTCGTCCTTCAATAAAACACCTCCCTTAGAAAAAGTCCTTTTGCGGGCGCGGTTATGCCCGCTCTTTTACGGTCGCGCGACGCTATAATATCCGCCGTATCGCCCGCGTCAATTTTGCCGCTGCCGACATATACAAGCGTACCCGCAATAATTCTCACCATATTGTATAAAAAGCCGTTTCCCGTGATGTCAAGTGTGATAAGTCCGTTGTTTTCCGTAATGTCAAGCGAATAAATTGTTCTCACGGTAGTTTTAACCGTAAAACCGCTTGACGCAAATCCTATAAAATCATGCTCGCCCAAAAAAGCCTCGGCGGCTTTCTGCATATCGGAAATATTAAGCTTATATCTGTAATGCCACGCATATTTTGTCAAAAACGCGTCGTCAAATTCCCTGTTTAAAATCTGATACACATATCTTTTTTTAACCGCGCTGTCCGAAGCATGAAAATCCTCTTCCGCAATTTCCGCGTTAAAAACGCGCACGTCATCGGGCAAATGCGAATTTAAAGCGTTCGGGATTTTCTCAATCGGGATATTCGTGTCGGCATGGAAATTGCAGACATAATCGAGCGCATGAACGCCCGCGTCCGTCCTGCCGCAGCCCGTGACAGCCGTTTTCTGACGCGTAATCTCAAATACGGCGTTTTGCAAAAGCTCTTGCACTGTAACGCCGTTCGGCTGTATCTGCCAGCCGTGATAATTTGTACCGTCATACTGAAGATTAAGCTTAATGTTCATTATACCATAGCTCCCATTAAAATTCAATT
>CAZBXN010000106.1:0-5542 GCA_964496015.1 uncultured Lachnospiraceae bacterium
ATCCTGTTCGTCCTCAATTTCAAGCCCCGTAATGCCGAGCTGATACAATCTGCCGCTTACGGGCTCGATACCTTCCGCTGTGGTAAATACCGATACTTTTATCCAGTTCATAGTAATTTCTCCTTATACACGTTAAATAGGCTGCTGAGTTACAGCAGCCCTGATTATTTTTATTCCAAAAAGTCCCTCAGCTTCTTTGAACGGCTTGGGTGGCGCAGCTTTCTTAAAGCCTTTGCCTCAATCTGACGTATCCTCTCACGGGTCACTTCAAATTCCTTGCCGACTTCTTCGAGCGTGCGCTGTCTGCCGTCGTCAAGACCGAAACGCAGTTTTAACACCTTCGCTTCTCTCGGCGTAAGCATCTGCAAAACCTCAACTATCTGTTCTTTCAAAAGCACAAAGCTTGCCGCCTCGGACGGAGCGGGCGCGTCATCGTCGGGGATAAAGTCGCCTAAATGACTGTCCTCCTCCTCGCCTATCGGCGTTTCAAGCGATACGGGCTCCTGAGAAATTTTTGAAATTTCCCTCACTTTTTCAACCGACATATTAAGCTCCTTTGCAAGCTCTTCATAGGTCGGCTCTCTGCCCAATTCCTGTACAAGCTGACGCGACACTCTTACAAGCTTATTTATTGTTTCAACCATATGCACGGGAATACGTATTGTTCTTGCCTGGTCGGCAATCGCGCGCGTAATCGCCTGTCTTATCCACCACGTCGCATAAGTTGAAAATTTATAGCCCTTTGTATAGTCGAACTTGTCCACGGCCTTTATAAGTCCGAGATTGCCCTCCTGAATAAGGTCAAGGAACATCATGCCGCGTCCGACATAACGCTTCGCGATTGATACGACAAGACGTAAATTTGCCTCGGCAAGCCGTTTTTTCGCTTCCTCGTCACCCTCGGACATTCTCTTTGCAAGGTTAAGCTCCTCCTCTGCCGTCAGAAGATTTACTTTTCCGATTTCCTTAAGATACATTTTAACATGATCGTCAATATTTATTCCCTCGGGCACGGATAGGTCTTCAAGCTCCTCCTTGGAAACCTCTATTTCCTCAAGCTCCTTATCCATATCCTCAACAAGCTCTACGCCCTCTTTTTCAAAACGGTCGTATAGCTGTTCAATTTCCTCCGGAGTTATTTCAACCTCCTCGAACGCGTCATTGATTTCCTTAAAGGAAAGTACCCCCTTTTTCTTGCCGCGTTCCAGCAAATCCTTTTTTATCGCTTTTTTCTTCTCCTGCATTTTTTATTCCTCCCAAGTATTTTTTTTAGTTAAGAGTTCCTGCCGCGCTTTAAACAGTTCGCTAAGCTTTTCGGCGTTTGTTTCGTTATTTATTTGAAGCTGTAATTTCTCCAGCTTAATCGTGTAGATTAAATCATTTACCGTTTCCTCGTCGCCGCTGTATATTTCAAGATTATAGAAAACCGCCGACGCTTCGTTTGCGTCCTCCCCCTCAAAATCATTTAAAATCATCGCCTCGTCGGGGATTTTATCCTCTTCAAAGGCGTCATATATCTTCCTTGCAAGTTTTCTGTAAACCTCTGTTGAAAAGTCCTCGCTTTTAAATTCAGCCCGTACTTTTTTATACAGCCTCTTGCTTTGCGACATAAGCGCTATAAGCCGTTTTTCCGCGCCTATAAGACTGTTTGAAACCCTTATTGTTTCCTTTGGATTTTCGGGATTTTGAACGACCTTCTTTTTAAATTCCTGACGCGTCGGAATTTTTCTGTAGCTGTTTTTCGCCGTCTTTTCCTTATATTTGCTTATTATAGCGTCCTTATTGATTTCCGTTTCATCGGAAATTTTATTCATATAAGCGTCCGCCTCAACCGGGTCTTTCAAGGTCGCCAAAATATCGACTGCCTCGTTTATAAATTGTATTTTTCCGTCGGTGGTAGTTGTGTCATACCTCCCTTTTATCAGCGATAGCCTGAATTCAGTTGACGGCGTTGCTTTTCTTACCGCCTCTCTGAATTTTTCCATACCGTTTTTGTTTATGTATTCATCAGGGTCTTTCGCGCCTTTCAGACGTATAACGCGTGATTTTCCGCCTATTCCGTTTATAATGTCAATCGCCCTTAACGCCGCTTTTGTTCCCGCTTCGTCCATATCGTAGCAGATTAGAATTTCGTTAGCGTAGCGCATCATAAGCTTCGCCTGATTTTCCGTTATCGCCGTGCCGAGCGTTGCGACAATATTCTTAATTCCAGCCTGATACACGGAAATTACATCCATATATCCCTCGCAGAGAATTATTTCCGTCGATTTGGCGTTTTTGGCAAGGTTTAATGAAAACAGATTTTTGCCCTTGTCAAAGACAGGCGTTTCCGCAGTGTTCAGATATTTTGGGATTTTATATCCGTTGATTTCCTTAATATCATTCATAATTCGTCCGCCGAAGCCTATAACATTTCCTCTCACATCAATAATCGGAAACATCACCCTGTTGCGGAACTTGTCGCGGTATTTGCCGTCACGCTCAACAGTAAGTCCCGCTTCAAGTATCTGCCCTGCGGTATAGCCCTTTGCAAGCAGATAATTCATGAGCGCGTTTCCGCTCTCGGGAGCAAAGCCCAAGCCGTAAGCCGTAACGGTTTTCCATGAAATATGACGCTCGCTGAAATATTCTCTTGCTCTTTTTCCGACAAGCTCGTCCTTTAACATATTAAAGAAAAAGCGCGCCGAAAGCTTATTGATTTCCAGAATACGCTTTTTTGTATCATGATTTTCAGTTGAAAACCCCGCGTCGTCTTCCGGAATAACTATTCCCGCGCGGTCTGCAAGCAATTTAAGCGAGTCCACAAAATCGAGATTTTCCGTCCGCATGACAAACTGAACAAGATTGCCGCTTGCACCGCAGCCGAAGCAATGAAAAAGCTGTTTATCCTGACTTACGTGGAAGGACGGCGTTTTTTCGTGATGAAACGGACATAGACCGCTGTAATCACGTCCCGATTTTTTTAGCTGCACATATTGCGAAACATAGTCTATAATATCGTTTTCACTGCAAATTTCGCTTATAAGCTCATCGGATATTCGTCTTGGCAACCGTCACAACCTCCTTCCACGCATTTTTTTGCATACTTTAATTTTGCGCAGGAATTAGAAAAATATACCTATTTGTATAATTCTTCAATTTTTATCCCACTATTTTCATAATCCTTTTTGCAAGGCTTTCGCATTGCGTTATGGCGTATGTATCCTCGTTCGCGGGTCTTTGTGCCGAAACGCCAAAATGTCCCATACTCAAATCCGAGCTGTTGCCGACAAGCGTCATGCCCGAAACCAGCGCACACGCGTGAATATGGTCGAGCGTTCTTTCCTGACCGCCGTACTTTGACGCGCCCACCGTAACTGCCGCCATAGGCTTGTTAAGCCACGCTTTGCGGCTGCGCGCGTCGCGCGTTTTATCAAAAAAACATTTAAGCTGTCCCGTCATTGAGCCGAAATATACGGGGCTTCCGAAAATTACAAAATCCGCTTTTTCAACCTTGTCAAATAATTCCTCCAATTTTGTTCCCTTGTAGCACTGCTTTGAGCAAGGCGTAGAGCAATTAACGCAAAATGGCGTTTTGGCGTCGTTTATCGCCTCATGAACGCTGCAAAGCTCCGTGTCCGCGCCCATTTCCTTACAATGACGCAGTACCTCACTAAGCAAAAACGCTGTATCTCCGTCCTTTACATGACTTCCGTTCAATGCCAAAACATATGACATATTATATTTACCCCCTTTTTTGATTTAAAACACTATTCTCTTTATATATTTATACATATTAAGTTGAAAATCCTTTATTTTTCGGATATTTTTACTCTGAAATAACTTCTTTAAACCGTTTTATATGATTTTCGGCGTTTTCAAAAACGGATTTTTGAACCGAAAACTTATCTGACGGCTTAAACACTTCCTCATAAAGCCCGTCATAATCAAGCCTGTTTATGTCAAATATTTTCCCGCTGAAATTCAAATCAGAAAGCGCGTGACGCGTTTTATCCGAATATACCGCGGGAATTACGTCAATCCCCGCCGACAATGCGATAACGGCGGAATGAAACCGCGTCGCTATTATTTTTTTGCAGCGTCTGATATTTTTTAATATTCCGTCATATTCTATGATTTCACATTCGTTTTTCATGCCGTTTTGAATTTCGCGCGCCGCCTTTAAATCGTTTTCTTTTCCCGTATCAAGCGCGAAAATCAAAACCTTGTTCCCAGTTTTTTCGGTATATTCATCGCAAAGCCTCGAAAACAGTGCGCTGTTATCCGAATTGTACGCGGCAATTCCCAAAGCGTTTTCGCATTGTATATCGCTTATCATACCGCGCGGCATTGAAAACACCATGTCGGGATAACACTCGCATTTTAAATACGGCAGATGATTTTTTATGTAATTGTATGAATATGTGTCGCGCACGGTTATAAAATCAAGCCGCGAAAGCTGCTTTAATATGACCTTTTCCGCGAATTTGTTCGGAAATGGGCTTATATTGGCGTTTAACACAACTCTTTTGCATTTGAGTTTATCTTTGCGGATTTCATTTATACGGTACAGCGCAGATTTACAGTCATAGAGCAAAAAACCCGAGCCTGTTACCGTAAGTGAAACGTCTATATTTGTATTATCCGTAAGCTTTTTCGCGTAATCGGGCGCGTATTCCGTGTTTTTCGCATAAATTTCATGCTCCGACAATGCGTCATACGCAAGCCTCAGCATTAAATCATCGCCTAAATTGCGGTCAAAATAACCGTCAAGTAAAATCTTCATAGCTTATCTCCCCGCGTATATCTGTGTAATCTTTTTGCCGATACTGTCGGGCAAAATCAAGACTGCCGTCAGAAACAGTCTGTGTTTAAAACGGCACGGCGCTTTTAGGGCAAGCCTGATTTTAGGCTTCATATTTTTTACCGTTTTTCCGCATTGCCCGATATTATAAAGCATTACCATACATTCAAGATATGCCGCCGCGTTTTTCATTTTTGCGTCTAAGCCCTCCGAATAATCGTCAAAAAGCCGCTGCATTTTTTCAATTCGTTCCCCGGGATTGCTGTTCAAATGTCCGTTTGGATTTTGTATATAGTAATAATACGGTTCAGATATAAAATATATTCGTTTTAAATACTTTACCGCGTCCATATTAAACAAAATATCCTCTGAATAATATGTTTTCGTATCCCGAAATCTCAAATGATTTTTAAGTATAAATTCGCGTTTAAAAATCTTGTTGCAGACCTCAAAGCTGTGTATGCACGGAGCGAGATATTTTGCCGTATATTCCGCGCCGTCCCGTACTTTTACAAGCCCGTCCCTGCGCTTTAGCTGTATGTGTTCCCTGCCGTTTGGGTACACGTCAATTAAATTGCACTGCACAATATCCGCGTCCGTTTCAACCGCTTTTTCATACATGTCAAAAAGCATGTTTTCCTTAATCAAATCGTCCGCGTCAACAAAAGCGATATATTCGCTGTTTGCCGCTCTAATCCCAGTGTTCCGAGCCTCTCCCTGTCCGAGATTTTGCTGATGATGAATTATAATTATGTCGGG
>CAZBXN010000107.1:0-5458 GCA_964496015.1 uncultured Lachnospiraceae bacterium
ATAGTACAGGCGATAGATTTTAAATTTTTTACCGAAATAATTACTGCTCTCACTCCTTATGGTTTCAGCTTTATACCTTTTTACGAGCAGAATATGCTTACATATATATTGCAGTCCTCTCAAAGCGATATTATTGAAAAATCCTTTGAAGCTGCCAATATTATGTCAGGGTATATGAAATATCACGACAATATGAACTTTACAGTTGCAATAGGCTCTGCCGTAAATAATATAAAGCGGCTTTATTTTTGCGAAAAACGCGCTCAGGAAGCGCT
This sequence comes from uncultured Lachnospiraceae bacterium, assembly GCA_964496015.1. Taxonomy (GTDB): domain Bacteria; phylum Bacillota; class Clostridia; order UBA1381; family UBA1381; genus JALEPO01. The sequence goes on from CAZBXN010000107.1 coordinate 276, forward strand.
TAAATACCGTTTTTCCATAGGCGAAAACGAAGTCATTTATATTGACGATATTGAACCCGCTAAATTTTCCATGTCCAATATTGACGAATTAAAAGCACGGCTTATTGACAATATTAAAATTGCAAATATATCGCAGGCAAAGAACGCCGTAAGTGAAATATTTGAAAATATGCAAGCCTCTCACACATCTCTCGACCTTGCGCAGCGTATTTGTCTTGAACTTGTTATTATGATGTCAATAGCAATGGCGCAGCTCGGAGAACAGCCTGAAGTGCTTTTTAACAAAACAGAAATATGGTCGCTTATCAAGACCTATCAGTCAATGCCGTCGCTTGAAAAATTTATTTCCGATATTTCCGAAACCGCAATATCCGTTATCAGCGCAAAACGCGAAGATAAAAACAACGGCATTGTGGAACGCGCAATAGAGCTTATAAAATGTAATATGGAAACAGACGTATCCCTTGAAACAATCGCCGCTCAAATTCCTATTTCATCAACATATTTAAGCTCAATGTTTAAAAACAAAACCGGTGTGTCATATAAAAATTATATAACGCAAATCAGGCTTAACAAAGCAAAGGAGCTGCTTTTAAATACCGATTTGCCCATATACGAAATTGCATCAAAGACAGGATATAAGGACCAGCGGCATTTCAGCACTTTGTTTCAGTCAAAAGTCGGTATGCTACCGACAGAATACAGAAAAAATAACAATAACAGCTGATTTTATCTGATTTCAAACACCGGCGACGACATAATTCCCGTTTCATACAAATGATAGTCGTACGTCCATTCATCTCCGCTCATATACCACATATTCGGTCCATACCAGCCTCCGCTTGCCAATTTATCGCCGCTTATATGCAATGAGCCGAAGGTATTGGCGCGGTTGCCGAACAGCGTAAATTCCACTTCATGCTCACCCTCCGGCACCTTACCGATTTGCAGTTCAAACGGGTCAAATGCGATAATTCCTTTATCCTCTCCGTCAAACCGCACACGGATAAGCGCGCCGCGGTATTCGTTTACGCGAATAGTCAGATTGCCCGCCGGCAAATTCACCTTTGTTTTATAAGTTACATTACCGCCGTAGAAAGGCATTCCCTGATGCGTAATTGAACCAAAACCGATTTTTTTATCTGCGGCAACAATTTTCTTTTCACAGCCGCGCACCTGAACGTCAAATTCACCAAGCAGGAAAAAGTTTTCGATACTTGTGCGTTTTCCTATAGGAACACGGATAAGCAGTTCATTTTTACCCTCTCTTAGCATAGGTAAATCCATTGTTTTTATGGAATGGTCAACGAAAAACCCGTTTTCCGAAACAGGTACTTTCTTACCGTTTAAAATAACCTCTTCCGCTTCTTCATACGCCAGCTTGCATTTGACGGCAATCCCGCTCTCTATCTCAAATTTCAGCCATGGGAATTGCGTAATTTCCTCCATCGGCATAGTCCACGGCTGTGCGTCACGACCATCTGCCATCGGATACCCCAATTCCTCACGTATTTTTTTATCAATACGCAAAATTTCCTCCGTATCCATATATGTTTTTCCGCCGTCCAGCGAATACTGCGCCATATCCAGCAAATACACATTTGATTCCCCGCGTATCGCCTCGACGGTGCGCATGATACGGATTTCCTGCACAGTCCCGTCAGCTTTCTGCTCGGGCATATACTGACGGGCTTCAGGCTTCTTTAATTGCAGAAGCAGACTGTCATTTGTATACAGCGTATATTTAACAATGGTACAACCGTCTTTTACGGTAAATTCTATCGGTTTTATGCTTCCATCCATTGTATCGTAAATTAAAGGCTCGTATTCGCCCAAAATCTGTATTGTTATCTCCTGCGGATTTTGATTGTCTATGAAACAGGGCTTTTTCGCATGAGCGATAAACAGCCATTTAACATCTCCGTCCTTGCGCAGTTGATAAATCAGGTTATCGGTCGGACTTGCGTCTGCATTTTTGACAGATACAATGCGGACGTCGGACAACTTTTCCAAAACAGAAATACGGTTCATATCTGCGTGCTCCGCCGCATTATACAAATCACGGATTTCATCTGACGGCTGCGCGTCTATATATTTTGGCATATCGCCGACAAATATCACCTTGCCGCCGTTTTTCACAAATTCCTTTAAAATATTCACCGTAGACAAACGCAGAGTTTCACAGCCCGAAACAAGTATAGTTTCATACTGCATTTCACCCACAGAAAGCTTTTTGCCGTCACATCCGCCATACTGTTCCGGCAGCAGAGCTTCGCTGATAAAGTCAAAGTCAATGGTTCCAAACAACAGCCAGTTAATTGTATTCTCGAAGCTTTCCTCCAACTGACCGCGTATGGCGGCAGTATTTTCCGACGGGCCGAAATGCAGCCAATAGCTTTCAATCAGGTGAATAACTCCAACCTTAACAATCGGCTTGCCACGTGTAAGAGCGGTATTAAGCCTTGCAAAATGGTCTTCAATATACGGATATTCCTTGTACCACGGTGACTGATAGCTGATTGACGCGGGATAGTCACGCTTTGCCGAACCCTTCATGGATACCCACGACAAATGCGGCACGCGCACCGTTACGCCCAAAGCCGCCTGCCAGTCCCCCTGAAATTTATGACCGCGGAAATCAAACGTCCAGTTTGTTACTCCGTATAATTCGGACAGCATACCCTCTTTTCCATACTGATGGCAAGCGGACTGCGCCTGCTTTGCCGTAGAAAGCTCTACGCGATTGCAAAGCATATCAATCCCGGGAATACCAAAGGAGCGATATGCGCGCATTGCCTCGCCTATCGCACAGGTCTGGGAATGAAGCGTAGGCTCTTCCAGCACATGTCCCGTAAGCGCAATATTATTATTTTTACACCATGCGCCGCAGTTGTCCGCAAACGCTTGATTAAACAGCTCACATGACAAGTCGTGATAACGGTAACGGATTTGCGAGGGCCGACCGTCAGGTAAATCCCATACTAACTCAGGCAGATATTCAAGAAGGTTCAGCGCATATTTCTCATAATACAGTTTTTCAAAATCTGTCGTCCACGGCAAACATACCCCGCTTTTATCATTTGCAAAAGCCAGAGTGGTTTTGTTCATTATATGCGGTTCATCAGTAAATATAGCAGGTACGGTTTTGCCAAACTGCCCGCCGACATTGTCTTTATACGCCTCGTAGGTCACTTTGATAAACTCGTCCACCGCCGACTTACTCATTGTGTCTGCATAGGTCTGATTGTTAAACCAGCCGTCAGGCTCGGGCGTTCTGACATAGGCATACCATTTACAGCCAATGGGAACATCGCTCTCGCCAATCATCTTACCGCATTTTAATGTACCGTCTGTGTTAAGCAAAATATCATAGCACGCCAAAAGATATGGTTTCCCCTGCACAATCGCTTCCTCACGCTGATAAAACTCAGTCTTTTTTGTTGAAAAAACAAGATATTTTGCGCGGTATTTTGGATTTTTAGTTACATAGCCACCCGCCGCACCTGACGGATAGCGGTCCTCATCATATAGCCATGCAAGCATTTCCTCACTCTCTGCTTTTTCAGTGCATGTCTTTATCAAATCTATAAAATCCTTATCCAAATATTGTGTTGTAAGTCCGCAGCGCGCGTGCATATGAAATCCGCCGAAGCCCATTTTTTTGAGCTGTTCTATCTGCCACAGCAGTTCATCTTTATTCAGCTCGCAGTTCCACGCCCAAAACGGCGTGCCGCGGTATTCAGAAGTCGGATTTTTAAATAATTCCTCTGATAATGTTGGTGTATTGTTCTTTTTATACAGCATAGCCTTCACCTCATAATTTTGTATAACTTTATTATACAATAATGTTATACTATATTCAAGATGAAAACGGAAAAATATCCAGCATTGCAAAAATTACAGGTTATTCTGTATTGACATATAAGGGATATTATGATAAAATATTATTGATGCAGAGAATTGGAGACGCATCAAAACAAATACAATAACTTTTTTGTGTTTGTTTTGATGCGTCTTTTTGTATTCAAAAGGAGGAAAAAATATGTATGACGCAGTAATAATCGGCGCGGGTGTTGTCGGCGCTCTTACCGCACGGGCTCTCTCAAAATATGCTCTTAAAATTTGTATTTTGGAGAAAGAAAACGACGTCGCCATGGGGGCGACAAAAGCAAATTCGGCTATAGTTCACGCAGGATTTGACGCAAAAGAAGGGACTCTCAAAGCGAAACTGAATGTAAGAGGGTCTCAGATGATGAAAAAGATAACCGAAGAATTGAGAGTAAAATATGAGCAAAACGGTTCTTTGGTTATCGGATTTGACGAGGAGGACAGACAAACAATAAAAGAACTGTTCGAACGAGGAATTTCAAACGGAGTTCAGGGACTTGAGATAATAGAAGGCGAAAAATTATTTACGCTTGAACCAAATCTCTCAAAAAACGTAAAATACGCTTTATACGCTCCCACAGGGGCGATAACCTGCCCCTATGAGCTGACAATCGCCGCAGTCGGCAACGCAATGGATAACGGCGCGGACTTAAAACGCAATTTTGAAGTCGTTAAAATAGAGCAAAATAACGGCATATATGAGGTGTCATCTCACGCTGAAACCGTCCGCGCAAAATTCGTGATAAACGCCGCAGGAATTTATTCCGACCGCATAGCCGCAATGATAGGCGACAATTCGTTTTCCGTGCATCCGCGCAAGGGCGAATACATCTTGCTCGATAAGGAATGCGGCTCTTTGGTTTCACACACCGTATTCCGCACGCCGAGTAAAATGGGAAAAGGAATTTTGGTTACGCCCACCGTTGACGGCAATCTTCTGCTCGGCCCCACATCAATTGACGGAACCGATAAGGAAAATACTGCAACAACCGAAGAAGGCTTTGCAAAAATTATCAGAGAAGCTTCGGAAAATGTTAAAAATATTCCGCTTCGCGGTGCAATTACGTCATTCTGCGGTCTGCGCGCTGTCGGAGATACGGGCGATTTTATTATCAATTCTCCAAAAGCGGGGTTCATCAACGCCGCAGGAATTGAGTCCCCCGGTTTATCGGCTTCACCCGCCATTGCCGAATATATTGTTGAAATGATGCGCGAACAGGGGCTTAATACAATAGAAAAATCAGATTACAATCCTATAAGAAAACCGTGGCACTATTTCAGGGAAGCGTCTGAGG
>CAZBXN010000108.1:0-5420 GCA_964496015.1 uncultured Lachnospiraceae bacterium
CCGACAAATTTTTCGTCAATATCGCGTCTTAACGCGCGGATTTCGGAGGTTATATGCGTGTCCTTTTTAGACATCTTATAAAAACGGTTGCCGACCCAGAAGCTGAACAGAGCGTTTATAAGCATGGCAAGTATAATCCAAATTGCGAACGCGCCTCTTGACACATACTTCTTATTGCTCACGTCGTCCGTTCTTTCCTTTTCCGCAACAACGTTCATTGTAGCGGCAGGGTTCGCCTGAACAGGCGTCGGAACGGCTCTCGTAACGCCCGTGCCGTTTCCCTCGGAATTTCCGTCCGTATTGCCCTCGCCGTTAGAATTTTCGCCGTCGCCGTTATCGGAATTTCCGTTCTGCTTCGCCTTATAGCTGCCCGTACCGCCCGAAACATTCGTATCACCCGACGACTGTCCCGACGACGTAACCGCCGAGCCCGCCGAACCGGGGACAGGTCTTACCGTCGGATTTGACGGCGCCTGCGTTGCCGCAAAAACGCTGCTTACAGACGCGGTTATCATTGCAAAAACAGCCGCCGCGATTATTAAATTTTTCTTTACCATGTGTTTCATTTTAATTCCTCCATTCCGCAAAAGCGGTTTCAATCTATGATTAAATATCAAGCGTAAATTACGCTTCCCCCTGATTTTTAAAGGTCTGTTTCATTTTTTCCCTGACAGGCAGTCTTGCTATTCTTTTTCTGCTTGCCTCATAAATTCTGGTATAGGCTATTATCGCGTCGTCGCGCGTGCATCTCGTATAGCCTATCAAAAACCAGTTCCAGAAGCTTGCGGGCATTGTCTGAGTGTTTATTATAACCTCGTGATAATGTCCCGGCGACTCTATAATTTCAAGCGCGAGCTTCGGTATAATAAAATTATAAAGGCTTTTTTCCTTTTTCTTCATTTCAAGCATAAGGCTCTGCACCTTTGCCGCCGCCTGCTCCGCCGCCGACTGATTGCCGTAGGCGCTCTGCCATTTATACACGGCGCTTAACAGCTTTGACAGCAGAAGCGGCGAGGTACTGTTATCCATATCGTTTGCGACTTCGGTTTTAAGGTCGCGGTATGTTGAACGCTGATACGGAATATATCCGACTCTGGTGAGCATTTTGTGAATTTTCTGAATGTCCTTTTCCTGCTCGCCGCGTGTTTTCGTGTGCTTTACAAGCGTTATGCCGTAGCTTTCCCAGTCCGCGTCCTCGTGCGTGTATACATATTTAAGACAGCCCGTTTTTATTTTCCCGTCCTGCGTCGAGGAGTCCACATACGCGACATATTCGTGCATATCTTCGTCATTCCAGCTATCGGGCTTTGTAAACATTCTCCGTCCCAGTCCCGTCAGAATATACGGAACGGATATTCTTAAAAATATACTTATGCTCTGCGCGTCGCCGAAAAGCTCTTTCCATGTTTTTATTTCCGCCGTATGCTTTACCTCCGCGAAGAATTTCAGCAGCAGAAGCTTGTTTTTTTCGCCCAGCGTTTCAAAGCTTTCGTTAATCTTTTTCATATACGCAGGTATATCCCTTTTGACAATCTCCGCCTGCGTTTTTGCATACCTGCTCTTGGGGAATACGTTTTCTATTTCATACGCCTGTCCCGAGCAAAGCTTGTCAATAAACAAATCCGTATAATCTTTTGTTATCTTTTCTATATTATCGTCAAACAAGCCGATATTATCATACATTATTTTCAGAAGTTCAAACCGGACCTCCGCCATGTTCTCGTCGTCAACCGACGGATAAATCTCATTTGTTCGTATTTTAAATTCCCCGTCGCCGCCCGATTTTTTAAGCGTCAGCAGCTTTCCGCCGATACCCGTTTTCGTAACATCGTCATAAGTCGCAATCCAGTCAAGAAGCGAGGTGACAGAGGTAAAATTATATTTTGCATATTGTGCGCGGAGCGTTTCAACGGGGAATTTAAACAGCGGCGTCGGTTCTTCGCTCACAAAATTCGTCTTTTCAATGTCTATGTAAACGCAGCCCTCGCGCGTTTCTATGCTCTGTTCCGTTATATTGTTTTTACCCTTTATTGTGCCGTGGAAAACAATATTATGCTGTTTTTCCGACGGCAGATATACATTATACGTCGATATTCCGACATTTTCGGAAATATCGCGAGGCAGAAGATATTTTAAGGCAATCAGATAATACGCGGTTTTTTCCTCGCTGTCTGTCGCGATACAGATATTTTTCACATTTTCCGAGGTCAGAAGAACAATCGCCTTGTTTATCAGGTACGACATCTCCTTTTTATGCCCGCCGATAAAGCTTACGATTTTCTGTTCAATGCCCTCGTCAGGCTTCGCGCCGTCAAGCTCGGGCAGATAATGAACAAGCTCGCTTTCCGCCTCCTGCGTTGTAAGATACTTTTTAAACGCGCCGCTGCCGTAATACAGTTCCGGCATAAATTCAGGCGGCACGTCGTCAAATACAAGCGCGTGCGCGAAAAAGTTGCCCGCCTGTCCCTGAAAATCCACTCCCGAAAATACCGACTGAATTGCCGCATAGCGTCCGTCAGAAAGACGCAGCGTTCTGAAAGTTTTCGGAAATAAATCGGGGACGGAGGGATCGCCTATCACCTCGGAATAAGCAATCTTATTGTTTTTCGGAATTCTGTATCCCGCAAAACGGATAAGCTCGTTTATATTATCTCTGGTGATACCCTGTGTGCATGAATACACTCTCAGTCCCGACTGGTTTGCAAGCCCAAGCGCATTGTCGGACAAGCTGTGCTGAACCGAGGTGTATATCATCTGATATACCTTCATTGACTTAGCTCCTCTCGTTTAATCTAACTCCTTTAAGCCCGTGTAAAGCTCATAATATCTTCCCTTTTGAGCAAGCAGCTCCTCATGGCTGCCGCGCTCTATGATTTCGCCGTGTTCAAGCACCATTATGGCGTCGGCGTTCCTGATAGTCGAAAGCCTGTGCGCGATTACAAACGTCGTTCTGTTTTCCATAAGCGCGTCCATGCCCTCGTTTATCTGCTTTTCTGTTCGGGTATCAACCGAGCTTGTCGCCTCGTCCAGAATAAGTATCGGCGCTTTTGACAGCGCGGCTCTTGCGATATTTAAAAGCTGTCTTTGTCCCTGCGACAAATTCGAGCCGTCGCCCTTTAAAACCGTATCATAGCCGTCCGTCATGTTCTTTATAAACAGATGCGCGCATGATGTCACAGCCGCCTGTCTTACCTCCGCGTCGGACGCGTCAAGCCGTCCGTAGCGGATATTCTCCATAATCGTTCCCGTGAACAAATGCGTGTCCTGCAAAACGACCGCTATATGCTCACGCAAGCTGTCCAAAGCAATATCTCTTATGTCAATTCCGTCAATCGTGATTTTGCCCTCGTAATTATCGTAAAATCTCGTAATAAGATTTGTTATCGTCGTTTTTCCCGCTCCTGTTGAGCCGACAAGCGCGATTTTCTGTCCCGGATGCGCGTAAATCGAAACGTCCTTCAGAATTGTTTTGTCGCTGTTGTAGCCAAACGTCACATTATCAATCACCACGTCGCCGTGAACGTCTTTAAGCTCAAGCTTCTTTCCCTCGTCCTTTTCGGGTTCTCTGTCCATTACGTCAAATACGCGTTCCGCGCCCGCAAGAGCCGACATGATATTCGTCACCTGCTGCGCAAGCTCATTTATAGGACGCGAGAACTGACGCGAGAAGTTAACGAAAACCGTCAGACCGCCTATATCGAGCGCCGCGAACGGAAGCCCGCCTCCCCAGCGCGATATAAACGCAAGACACGAACCGGCAAACGCCGTCAGCGTATAATTTACCTGTCCCAAAGCATTCATGCACGGTCCCATAATGCCGCCGATAAACTGCGCCCTGACCTGCATTTTCCGAAGTTCGTTGTTGTATTCTGAAAATTCGTCAACGATTTTGTCCTCATGGTTAAACACCTTAACAACTTTCTGTCCCGTCACGGTTTCTTCGATAAAGCCGTTTACTTTGCCAAGCGCCTTTTGCTGTTCCATGAAATATTTACGCGATCTGCCCGCTATTGTCATGCCTATTTTCGCCGTAACAGGAGCGACAATGACAGTTACAAGCGTCAATACCCAGTTTGTGTAAAGCATCAGCGCAAGAGTTCCCAAAACCGTTATTACTCCCGAAAAAATCTGCAAAAGCGTGGAATTTAGCATTTCGCCGATTATATCAACGTCGTTGGTAAAACGGCTCATAATATCTCCCGTCGGGTTTTGGTCGAAATATCTTACAGGGAGGCTTTGCAGCTTTTCAAAAAGCTGTTCTCTTATTTGCCGAAGCGTTCCCTGAGATACGCCTATCATTAGTTTTGACTGAACGTATGACGCGGCAACGCCCACGAAAAATACCGCCGCCATAACAAGCAGTCCGACTACAAGATTTTGCACCTTATTCGCCGCTGTTAAAGACGTATCGGCAAGTCCGTTGATTATCGGGCGCAATAAATATGAACCTGCAAGCGTTGACGCGGAGCTTACCATAACGCAGACAACCGCCGCCGCAATTTTAGCTCTCTGCCCTTTTAAATAGGAAAGCAGACGTTTAAATGTCGCCTTTGTGTTCTTCGGTTTCTGCTTTTCCTGCATACTGCGATTATTTCTTCCCATCTGCGGAGGCATTTATGACACCTCCTTTTCTTTATCTGTTTGAGAATAGTAAATTTCACGGTATTCCTCCGAGGACTTCATCAGTTCCTCATGATTGCCTATACCCGCTATTTTACCGTCCTCCAAAACTATTATTTTATCCGCGTCTATTACCGAAGTAATTCTCTGCGCGATTATTATCTTTGTTGAGTCTTTAAGGCTTGTCGTGAACGATTGTCTTATCCTCGCTTCCGTCGCGGTATCAACCGCGCTTGTGCTGTCGTCTAAAATCAGTATTTTCGGCTTTTTTAAGAGTGCGCGCGCGATACAAAGTCTTTGCTTCTGACCACCCGACACATTAACGCCGCCCTGACCGAGCTCCATTTGATAGCCGTCGGTAAATTCGGTTACGAAGCCGTCAGCCTGCGCCGCGTCAGCCGCGGCGCGGATTTCCTCAATTGCCGCGTTTTCGTCGCCCCAGCGGAGATTATCCTCAATCGTGCCCGAGAACAACACGTTTTTCTGCAATACCATGCCCACGCCGTCGCGGAGATGCTTTAAGCTGTAATCTTTTACGTTTATACCGTCAACAAGTACCTCGCCCTCCGTTACGTCGTAAAGACGCGGGATAAGCTGCACAAGCGACGATTTTCCCGAGCCCGTTGTGCCGATTATGCCGACAATTTCACCCGCATTTATTGTAAACGATATGTTTTCCAGCACATTTTCCTTGCGTTTCTCGTAATATTTAAACGAAACATTTTTAAATTCTACCTTGCCTGTCGTTACGGTTATGTCCTTATTTTCCGCGCTGTCGTCCGTCAAATCGGGCTCGGTTT
>CAZBXN010000109.1:0-5390 GCA_964496015.1 uncultured Lachnospiraceae bacterium
CTTTAATTGCACACCCTGCCGGGTGTTTCTCACCACCCGCTTAAAAAACTCAAACCTTGTTGTTTCAAGTGTTTGAGCCGCATATTGTCAATTTCTGCCCGACCGCCTTTCCACATTGCGGACTGCGAAAACGCATATCCGCGCGGTTTTCAACACGCAAGACACAGGTATAGCGCGTTAAAAACACAGGTAGTCTGACAAAACTGCCGCCCGGTTTCTTGAATCGGACTTGCTCCGCGGAAAAACCGGCTTCATAGAGCCGCAACCTCCCGCATCATCGCTTGTTCAAGTGTCACAACGATATAATTATACAGGATTTTACCTTATATTGCAAGCTTTTTTTGAAAAAATTTCATAAATTTTTCTACAAATTTGTAGAATTTTCAATGTAAATTTTGTGCATTTTTACAACAAGAAAAAGGCTGTCACGACAGCCTTTTTTGAATTACACACCCACAAATGCAAAATACAGAATAATCAATATGCCGAGGATAATACGATAATATCCGAACGGTTTGAAATCGTGTTTTTTGATATATCCCACGAGGAATTTAATCGCGAGCACAGATACTATATACGCTACCGCCATACCGACAAGCAGCACAACCGCTTCCTGCGCGCTGAACATTCCGACCGAGGTAAAATATTTTAAAATCTTAACCGCGCTCGCGCCGAGCATGGTCGGCACTGCGAGGAAGAACGAAAATTCCGTCGCAACATAGCGGCTTGAACCAATCAGAACCGCGCCCAAAATCGTTGAGCCGCTTCTTGACGTTCCCGGGATAAGCGCAAGCATCTGGAACACGCCGATAAAAAACGCCGTTCTGTAGGACATATCACTGATACTGTTAATTTTCGGTTTCTTGTTGAGATTTTCGATAACAAGAAACGCAAAGCCGTAAATAATCAGCGCGGCGGCGACAACATACCATTTATAAAGGTATGTATCAATCACGTCGTCAAACAGCAGTCCGACCACGCCCGCGGGAATACACGCAATTACAACCTTCAGCCACATCGTCCACGTGTCACGCTTTTCTATTGCCGTTTTCTTCGGTGAAAACGGATTGAGCTTATGAAAATATATCGTAATAACCGCCAAAATCGAGCCGAACTGAATTACAACAAGGAACAAATTCCGAAAATCGTCATTATTCTGCATGAAATGGATAAACTCATTCAGCAAAATCATATGACCCGTGCTGCTTATCGGCAGCCATTCGGTTATTCCCTGCACAATTCCAAGCACAATAGATTGAATAACAGTAAGTAACATCAAATCCGCTCCTTATTTTATAAAATCGCGCGCGTATTTAATCACCAAAGCCGCAGCGTTGTCAATTCCGATTTTTTCGGTGTTGAGGCACAAATCGTAGTTTGACATCACGCCCCAATCTCTGCTTGTGTAGTAATCGTAGTACACACGACGCTGTTTGTCGGTTTTCGACACTCTGTCGCGCGCCTTTGACTGCGACAAGTCCAGAGCCTCCATAACGCGTCTTGCTCTGAAATCAAGCGAAGCGTACACGAATATATTCAGCAAATTCACATTTTCCTCATTTTCAAGCACGTAATCGGCGCAGCGTCCGACAATGACGCATGAACCCTGCTTCGCGACGCTTTTAATAACATCTGCCTGAGCGATAAACAGCTTGTCGTTTATCGGCAGTTCATAGTAAAGCGGCGCGTTAATTCCGCGCATCGAATAATTTCCGCCCGCGAGCGAATATAAAAAGCTGCTTGTCGCGCGCTCATCAACCTCTTTCAACGCCTCTTTGCTGAGGTCGCTTTTCTGAGCTGCCATTTCGACAAGCTCCTTGTCATAGAACGGAATACCGAGTTCCTTCGCGATTTTCTCGCCGACATCGCGTCCTCCGCTTCCAAATTGACGCCCAACTGTAATTACAAGTGCCATTTTTCATCTTCCTTTCTGCTCTTCTTGATAAATATGTTTATAGTGCAGCCAATATCCATTGACTTTTAATACATAATTGCGCGTTTCCGTAAACGGGATATACGAAAGCGTTTTCCCGTCGGAGCTGTATTCCGAGTTTGCAAGCCATTCGTCAACATTCCCCATTCCGCCGTTATACGCCGCGAGCGCGGTGTCCACATTTTCGTAATGATTTATCAGGTACTTCAAATAATGACAGCCGAGATTTATATTTGTTTCGGGGTCCATATAATCAAAGTCGGTAATTCCCAGCTCGCGCGCGTTCCATTTCGCCGTTTCCTGCGTAAGCTGCATCAAGCCCCCCGCAACGCCCGAATGAGCCTCGGGCACAAAATTGCTCTCCTGCTTGATAACCGCCATGACAAGGAACGGGTCAAGGTCGTGCTTCATGGAATATTCAGTTATCCAATCGCCGTAAGCGACGGGATATGTAACCTGCCTGCCTGTATCGTAGCCACTTTTCATGCCGATAATAGCGAGAACTATCGCGGCAGCAGCCAACAACGCCTTTAAAATTCTTCCCAAATTCTATACCTCATTTTTCAAAATTTCGCCGTATATTTTATCCACCTGTTCTCTCAGCTCCGCCTCATTGCCGTTATTTCTGACCGTATAAGCCGAATTGTTTATATAAAAACCGTCGTCGGGCTGCGAATTGAGGCGGTTTTCGGCTTCCGCGCGGGTTAAATTGTCGCGCGACATAATACGCTCAAGGCGTATTTCGCGGTCGGCGAGAACCGATACCATAAACTTACAAAGCTTTTCTATTTCGCTTCCTATAATAACCGCGCCGTCAATCGCCGCGACGCCGTCAACGGCGGAAAGACGCTTCAAAATCACGGACTTTATATATTTATGCGTGATTTTATTCAGACATTTCAGTTTTGCGCCGTCATTAAAAACAATTTTGCCAAGCTCGCGCCGATTTAGCGTTCCGTCCGCATTTATCACGCTTTTTGAAAACACATTTTCAATTTCCGCAAGACATTCCGTACCCTTTTCCGTCACTTCGCGCGCGATTTTGTCCGCGTCAAGTACCGTAACACCGCGCTCGGCGAACATCGCCGACGCGGTGGACTTGCCCGCGCCCGAGCCGCCCGTAATTCCAAAAATCAACATATTCTTACCCTCTAAAGGTTCTCTATTTGCCAGTCAATCGGCTCTTTTCCCATTTCTTCAAGCATTCTGTTCGCCGTTTTGAAGTGATTGCAGCCGAAAAATCCGCGTGATGCGGATAACGGGCTCGGATGCGCGGCTGTCAGAATTTTATGCTGTGAATTTGTAATAACGGCGGATTTTTCTTTCGCGTTATTGCCCCAGAGCATAAAAATCACGGGGTCTTTGCGCTCATTCAGACATTCGACAACGCGGTTCGTAAAAATCTCCCAGCCCTTGTTTCTATGCGAATTTGCCAGACCGTCACGGACGGTGAGCGAGGAATTAAGCAATAAAACGCCCTGCTTTGCCCACTTTTCGAGATAACCGTTATTCGGGATATAGCAGCCGAGCTCATGCTCCAGCTCCTTATACATATTAAGCAGGGACGGAGGGATTTTCACGCCCCTTTTTACAGAAAACGCCAGACCGTGCGCCTGCCCCTCCTCATGATACGGATCCTGCCCCAAAATCACAACTTTGGTATCAGCATACGGCGTCCATTTGAGGGCGTTAAAAATATCATACATATCGGGGTGGATTTTATGATTTTTATATTCATCTTTCAGAAACTGACGCAAGCGAATATAATAGTCCTTTTGAAATTCTTCCGCGAGAATTTCGTCCCAGTCATTCCCTAAATTAACCATTACCCGACCTCCGATGCCGTTTATTTATTATATTATAGCACAGTTTAACAGAAATTGCAAGAAAAAAACAGCACTCCGAAGAGTGCTGTTTTATACATAATTCAGATTGAATTATTTAGCATAGCTTAATGCACGATAGATAACTGCTGCCGATTCAGCTCTTGTAGCATTGCCGTTCGGGTTGAATGAACCGTCTTCGTAACCATTGATTACGCCGCCCTGCTGCATTGTTGAAACTGCTTCCTTAGCCCAATCACCGATTGCATAGTCATCAGTAAATGCTGATGCTTCCGATACAGCCGAAATTGTCTTGTTGTTAGCAGCAACCGCTCTTGAAATCATAGCAGCCATTTCCTGTCTTGAAATCAAGCCGTTCGGTCTGAATGTGTTATCATCATAGCCTGTGATTACGCCGTTTGCAACGCCGCGCGCTACAAATGTCGTATACCACTCGCCTGCGGGAACGTCTGAGAAGTTAACTCCCGAGTTACCTGACAAGCCGAAGCCTAATACAATCATCTTAGCGAACTCTGCTCTTGTAACAGTGTCGTTAGGAACGAACAGGTTGTTGCCTCTGCCGTTCAGAACACCGCGGTTAACGAGAGCATTGATAGCTTCCTGAGCCCAGCCAACGCTGCCGAGGTCTGTAAATGTAACCTTACCTGCGTTACCGTACTGACCGTTGCTTCCGCTTACGTTGATTGTACCCTTGCCGTTGTAATCACTGCTGCTGTCTGAAGATGAAGTTGTTGACGCCTTCTTAACAGTAATATTGATAGTCTTTTCTACAGGTGTTTCTACGCCGTTTACTTTATATACATAAGTAGCCTTAACTGTTGCAGTACCTGTCTTCTTTGAATCAGCCGCAACTCTTACCGTAGCCTTCTGAACACCCTTCGTGTCAGCCTTTAATTCAGCATCAACCGTTGTGTCGCCCGATGCGAATTCAAGATAATCATTACCCTTTACAATTTCGAAAGTAACCTTTGTACCTTCTTCAATTCCTGCAAGAGTACCCTCTTTCAAGGTAGCTGTAACCTTTGTTGTTTCCTTAACAGCAATGGTCTTATCATCTGCTGACAAAGTGATGTCTGAACCAACAAGTGTCGGCGGCTTCGGATCCTTTCCGCCGATTGTCTTATCAACAGGGTCTACAAGCTGTGACTCTGTATTTGTAGCGTTCAATGTTGTAGCAATCTTGTTTACAGCCTTGTTGTAAATCTTGAATGTACCGTTATTGATTACATCAGCCATATCAGCCTCTGTATAACCATGAACCAAATTCAAGAACTCAGCCTCTGTCTTGATTACATTACCTGCAGGATATTCAAATGCGTAATCTACACCGTAAGCTGCCTTGTCATCGCCCTTCTTAACATCAACTGTCAAGTAAACTTCATTGCCGGCAGCCTTTGCAGCAGCGATAGCATCTTCATAACCCTTACCAACATAATTCTTCAAAGCCTGATCGGGCTTTTCAGTCTTCTTCTCTTCTTCTGAAGGCTTAACAACTGTTGATGCCGCTGTCATTGTGCCCTCTTCAACATTAAGTCCGGCATCTGCCGAATTTTCCTTGATTGAAGCGTCATTCTGTAATTTTGCAACATAATTAGCAGCCAAAGGTGCTTTAA
>CAZBXN010000110.1:0-5303 GCA_964496015.1 uncultured Lachnospiraceae bacterium
TTTTTATAATATATTTACTGCAAACCGATATTTCTCCGCCGTCCGGCGATTTTCCTCCCAAATTCAGGTGATTGTATAAAATTTCGTTTTCTTCCGTTTTTGAAAATTCGTATTTCATATATATTCTCCCGAAAGGTATTTTATTGTAAAACTTTAAACAGTCTGTTTACCGTTGTAATTGCCTCCTGAACGGTGTATGTCTGCTGCGGCAGGAAGCTTCCGTCCGTACCGTTCATAATGAACTTATCCGATACCCACGCGACATACGGACGCGCCCAGCTTGAAATTTTACCCGTATCGTCATACGACAGCGTGTCTTCCTCATAGACATATCTGAAAAGCGCGGCTGTTTTAAATACAAGCGTTGCCGCCTCCTCGCGCGTAATAACGCCCTTCGGGTCAAATATTCCGTCGCCCTTGCCGTTTACGATTTCAAGCGCGTTCAGCATATACACGGTGACGTTTTTGCAGTCGGAAAAGCTGTTTGTACTGTAGGTTACGCCCTTCGCTTTCATGTAATCGTCAAGCGTCACGTAATTACCGAGCACGCGTATCATATTCCCGAGCAGAACGCAGAATTCCTCGCGCGTGATATTATCGGGATATTTATTTATAAACTCATACGGGACAAGGCAATGCGACGCCGCCTCCTTTACGGTTGTCTGCGCCCATTTGTCCGACGGCATTTTCAGAAAGTCCGTGTCGGTTTTAATATGAATACTCTCGCCCGTTTTCTTTTCCTCCGCGTCCTTAAGCTTCTCGTCAAGATACATCAGTTCGGTACTGTCCGCGCTGTCCGCCTTATAGCAGACATACGTCACAGCGCCGAACATGCCTATCTGTACGCCTGAGTTTAGACTATACGTTGACACGCCGTCCTTTGTATAGAAATTTATCATCGTTCCGCGAAACGGCGTCGCGTTAATCTCGCGCGTAAGCTCAAAATCCGCCGCCGTGTCAAAAAATTCCTCGATTTCCGTTCTTGACATTTCCACATATGTGTTATCCGCAGGCTCGGAAATTGTCGCTTTCGTCACCTCGTCCGCGTCGGAAATTCCCAAAGCGTCAGTCAGCGCCATTCTTTCGGGCAAATTCGACTGATTATACGCGCCGACAGGTATAGCTGTCATAAGCAGCGACGCAATCAGCAAAAAAATTGTTATCGGTTTCTTCATAAATATCTCCCTTAGAATACACAATATTTGCTCATATATTCTTCCATTTTGGGAAGCATTTCATTATACGAGCCGTTTTCCTTTAAATAATCATATATATCCTTTACCGTAATTATTGCGTGGACATTCAGCCCAAAATCCTCCATAACCTCCATTATGGTCGTCTTTTTCGGATTTTGACCGACCTCGCAGCGGTTTACGGAAATGAACATGTCCTTTACCTCAACCTTTGCCGCACCCTGCAAAACCGGCATTGTCTCGCGGACAGCCGTACCCGCGGTTATAACGTCCTCGATTATTATAACCCTGTCGCCGTCCTGCGGCTTATAACCGACAAGCGAGCCGCCCTCGCCGTGGTCTTTTTCCTCTTTTCTGTTGAAGAAATACGGCTTGTCTATACCGTATTCGTTATAAAGCGCAGCCGCAGCCGCAGCCGCGAGCGGTATTCCCTTATACGCGGGCCCGAACATGCAGTCGAAATTTTCCCCGCAGCTTTCTTTTATAAGCTGCGCGTAAAATTTGCCGAGCTTTGCAAGCTGTTTTCCCGTTTTGAAATTGCCCGTATTTACAAAATACGGAGTGTTGCGTCCGCTTTTTGTTACAAAATCACCGAAGCGCAAAACCTCCGCTTCCGTCATAAATTCAATAAATTCCTTTTTTGCATCTGTAATCATTTTTTTACTTACTCCTTTCACAAAACCTAAGGCTGAAAGAAATTTTCGCAGATTGCCGTTTTGAGGAATGACGGCGTATATCAATACTCCGAGTTCCGAAAAATGGTGAGATGCGGAAATTTATTCAGACTTACTCCTTTCGTTAATCTCTGAAATACAAGTTCCTGAGCTTTTTTAAAATCCGTTTTTCAAAACGCGACACCTGCATTTGTGAAACATTTTTTATTTCCGCGATTTCCTTTTGGCTCATTTCACGGTTATAGCGGTAATCGAGAAATTCTTTTTCCTCCCCGGTCAGCTTTCCCATGCAGAAATCAATAAAATCGCGGTTTTCAATCATTAAAAAATTCTTGTCGTCCGCGCCTAAAACATTCGATAAACTCATCGCGCCGTCGGCGTAAGCCTCGTATTCGAGCGATTTTATAAACGAGCCGTCGCCTATACTGTAGGCGGCTTCAATCACCTTTTCGGGTAAATTCAAAATTCTCGCAATTTCCGCGTTTGATATTTCGCTTGACGAGCGCCTTATTTTTTCCGCCTTATAGAAAATTTCATACAGCCGCCTCGGAATTTTTATAAAATTGCCCTTATCGCGGAAATATCTGCGTATTTCCCCAAGCACCGTCGGCGTCGCATAAGTGGCAAATTTAACGCCCTTATCGGGGTCAAACCTGTCCGCCGCCAATAAAATCCCCATACAGGCAACCTGATAAATGTCATCATATTCAACGCCGCGGTTTACAAACCGCCGCGATAGAATTTCCGCAATATAAATATATGATGAAACTATTTCGTCACGAAGCTTTAAATCGCCTGTTCTCCGATACTCGGAAAATAATTCATATTCAGTTTTTTCCGTTTCAGCTCTTTGAACAGCCAAATTCCACTCACCCCGTTATTTTTTCCGACTATTTTATCAATTCGTTCGCGATACGCACCGCACTTTCATATGCGAGCGTATTTTTTTCCTTGTCGCTGTAATTCTGACGTACAAGAACATATAAATCGTCATGATAAACATTGTTTTGCTGAAGCAATGCGCTGTTATCCAGCTTTACCGCATACGCTTTCCCGTCCTCCGACTTATATAAAAGGCTGTCGTCAACTTCCGTATCCGCCCAGTCCTCAACGGGCGTATACTGCTCCGATACCGAAGCGCGTCCCGCCATCATTTCGAGAACCTTTCCGTCATACAGGAACAGATACGACGTGTCGTCGACAAACTGCAAATCAAGCTTTGACTGTATCGCGTAATCGTATTCCTCCGCGCCCTGCGTTCCCATAAAGGTCAGACCCTGAAAAAATACAGATTTTTCGCCGTTTCCGTCAATATCCTCCGTGTACTGCGACAGCGCGCTCTGAAGCCTGTCGGTTTCCTCTTCGCTGTATATTTTATAGCCCGAATAAGTCGCAATCATGTCGTATTTATCGCGCGTCACATACTGAACCACGGTAGCCGCAATCGCAATCACTACGGCAGCTATGGCAATCGTGTGCCATTTATAATAGTCCCAGAAATATGCCCACCAATCCTTTGTCCATCTGTCGGGAACCGTTCCGTATTTTTCAGCCATTTTCCTGCCCTCTTATCTTAAAATTATATCGTCTCTTGACGGTCCGTTTGAAACTATTTTAATCGGAACTTCAAGCTCTTTTTCCACAAATTCAATATATTTGCGGCAGTTTTCGGGCAAATCCTCATACTTCTTTATGCCGCGAATATCGGTTTTCCAGCCCTTTAATACCTTTAAAACAGGCTTTGCAATTTCGAGCTTATTCGTTGTCGGGAAATCACGCGTAACCTTGCCGTCAATCTCATAGCCGACGCATACGGGGATTTCGTCCAGATAACCGAGCACGTCAAGTACAGTAAACGCAACCTGCGTTGTTCCCTGTACGCGGCAGCCGTAACGCGATGCCACGCAGTCAAACCAACCCATTCTTCTCGGTCTGCCCGTCGTCGCGCCGAACTCGCCGCCGTCGCCGCCCCTGCGTCTTAATTCGTCGGCTTCCTCTCCGAATATCTCGGACACGAACGCGCCCGCGCCGACTGCCGACGAATACGCTTTTACAACCGTTATAATTTCCTTAATCTCATACGGCGGAATACCTGCGCCGACCGCGCCATAGCCCGCAAGCGTTGACGAGGAAGTAGTCATCGGGTAAATGCCGAAGTCGGGGTCTTTTAATGAGCCGAGCTGACCTTCAAGCAATATGTTTTTGCCGCTCTTTACCGCGTCATGTATAAACGCGACGGAGTCAATCACGTACGGCTTAATCATCTCGCCGTACTCCTTGAGCGTCTTATAAAGTTCGTCCGCGTCAAGCGGCGGTTTATGATAAACGTGTTCAAGCATCAGATTTTTTACTTCAAGCACGTTTTTGATTTTTTCCTTTAATCTGTCCGTTTCAAAAAGCTCCCATACCTGAAAGCCGATTTTTGAGAATTTATCCGAGAAAAACGGCGCAATACCCGACTTTGTCGAGCCGAACTGACGGTCTGAAAGCCGTTCCTCCTCATACAGGTCAAAAAGCTTGTGATACGGCATAAGCACCTGTGCACGCTCCGAAACGACAATATTGGGTTTGGGAACTCCGCGCTTTACAACCTCGTCAAGCTCCTTTATAAGCTCTGGAATGTCAAGCGCAACGCCGTTGCCTATCATATTAGTAACATTTTGGTTGAATGAGCCCGACGGCAGAAGGTGCAGCGCGAATTTACCGTATTCGTTTATTATGGTATGACCCGCGTTCGCACCGCCCTGAAAACGGATAACAATATCGCTGTCAGCCGCCAGCATATCGGTAATTTTGCCTTTTCCCTCATCGCCCCAGTTTGCGCCAACTATTGCTTTTACCATTTGATTTTCCTCCTTACTCAGACATTGATTTCTACTTCAACGCCCAATAAATCCTTATTCTTTTCAAGCACGGGCTTAACGTAACCGTTAATGAAGTCCGTCACCTGTTCGGGTGCGCGTCCGACATAATTTTCGGGTTTCAGCGCCGAATTTATCTCGTCAAGCGTCAGTCCGAACGCGGGGTCTGCCGCGATAAGCTCGGCAAGGTTGTTGTCCTTGCCCTCGACCTTGACGGTCTTGCCCGCCTCCATGGAATACACGCGGATTTTCTCGTGTAAATCCTGTCTGTCGCCGCCTTTTTCCACCGCGTCCATCAAAATATTTTCAGTCGCCATAAACGGAATTTCGCGCATAAACTGCTGATAAATTACCTTGTCATACACAACAAGACCGTCAACGACATTTATATACAAATTCAATATTGCGTCAACCGCCAAAAATGCTTCGGGAACTGAAATACGCTTATTTGCGCTGTCGTCGAGCGTTCTTTCAAACCACTGCGTTGAAGCGGTAATCGCGGGATTTAACGCGTCCACAATTACGTATCTGGCAAGCGAGCCGATACGCTCCGAGCGCATGGGATTGCGCTTATA
>CAZBXN010000111.1:0-5217 GCA_964496015.1 uncultured Lachnospiraceae bacterium
ATCTTTTCAATAACTGCCGCGCAGAGAACTGCCGTTTTAATTGCCTGCGATACGGTATGCGGCGCCATGAACAGCCCCTGATACATCTGTCTGTTAAAGCCGAGCGACGCGCCGCATTCTTTACCTATTCCAACCGAGGTAAGACGGTACGCGCAGAGCTCAACATATTTCTTCTTTCCCGCTATATATCCGCCTGTCGGCGCAATACCGCCGCCGGGATTTTTTATAAGCGAGCCCGCGATTAAATCCGCGCCGAACGCAGTCGGTTCTTCGGTGCCGGCAAATTCGCCGTAGCAGTTATCCACAATACAGATTGTGTCGGGCGATATACCCTTCACGAATTTTATAAGCCCGCCGATTTGCTCCGCGCTGTAGGTCGGACGGTCGCCGTAGCCCTTAGAGCGCTGAATTGTGACGGCTTTGATTTTTTTGCTCTCCAATACCGATTTTATTTTTTCAAGGTCTGGCATACCGTCGCCTTTAAGCGGTATTTCCTCATACTCTATGCCGAAATCTTTAAGCGAGCCGTTCCCGCTCTCTCCCGATATTCCTATCGCCTCTTCGAGCGTGTCATACGGCTTGCCCGTGATTGCCAGAAGCGTATCGTTAGGTCTTAAAACCGCAAAAAGCGCGGTAGAAATTGTATGCGTGCCCGATATGAAATTATGGCGTACAAGCGCGTCCTCCGCGTTAAATACCTGCGCCCAGACCTTGTCGAGAGTATCGCGTCCCAAGTCGTCGTAACCGTAGCCCGTGGTCGGCACAAAATGCGTTTCGGACACATTGTTGTCAGAAAACGCTTTCATTACCTTTAGCTGGTTTATTTCCGCGGTTTCCTCTATCCGCTTAAACTGCTCCGTCAAGTCCTTTTCCGCCTGTTCTACAATATCAAGCGTTCTGTCGCTTATATTAAAATTTTCTTTTATAAATTCACGTTTATTCATATTATCCTTCCTTAGCGTTTGATATATTTATTTTACTATACGGCGTAAAATATTTCAAGTCATTTGTTCAAAATACTTGTAAATTGCAGACAAACATGGTATAATTATGTTAATATAATTTGGGAACGGTGATAAAAAATGATTACGATAATTGCAAAATTCAATGTGAATTCAGATAAAATTGATGAATTTTCAAGACTTGCCGTTGAGGTGACGCGCGACTCCCGCAAGGAAAAAGGAAATTTATCGTATAAGGTTTATCAGTCGGCAGGCGACAAAACAAAATTCACGTTTATCGAGGAATGGCTAAACGACGCGGCGATTGAATTCCACAACAATTCAAAGCACTTTGCGCAGTTTTTGGACGCAATAAAACTGATTACATGCGGAAGTCCCGAAATTGAGCGGCTGTCAAAGCTGCCCTCGGCATTTTAAGGAGCGCGCAGATGACAGACTATACAGAATACTATCGCGGCATTATTGACAGCGATTTTGAAGAAAACAAAAAATGTGCGGAGGACGCGCAGAATTACATATTAAATTCCACTGCGAAAAGTCACGGGATTTTTGTACACACGCTTTATATTCCGAAAATTTTCACTGCCGATATGGCGGATTATTTCAGCGAAATAACAAAGACAATGTACTCAATTCTTGAAAAAGTCATAACGGAATACGAAAACAACGCCGATTACAGGCGGCTTTTTGCGTTTGACGAAAGGCTTGAAAGGCTTATTTTACGTAAAGACCGGTATAATTCAAAGCTTCCTATGGCAAGGCTTGATATTTTCTTTAACGAGCACGATTATTCCTTTAAATTCTGCGAATTTAACACGGACGGTTCAAGCGCAATGAACGAGGACAGAGAATTGTATAATGCGCTGTCGCAGACTTTAGCCTTTAAAAAGTTTTCCAAAAAATTCAAGGTTAAATCCTTTGAGCTTTTTAATTCATGGGTCAGAGAATTTACCGAAATTTTAAATACTGCCAATACAAAAACTGAAAATCCGCATATCGCGATTGTTGATTTTATTCACGGCAAGCCCGAAACGGAATTTATTGAATTCCAAAAAGCATTCATAAACAACGGTTATACCTGCGAAATCTGCAATATTACCGACTTAATATACGACGGCAAATCGCTTTTGTCGCCGTCGGGCAAGAAAATTGACGCGGTTTACCGCCGCGCGGTTACGTGCGATATTATGAACCATTATGACGAGGTTAAGCCGTTTATTGACGCGGTACTTGACGAAAACGTAATTTTAATCGGCGATTTTAAAACGCAGATTGCGCATAATAAAAAAATATTTAAAATTTTGCACTGCGATATGACAAAGTCGTTTTTAACGCCTTTAGAAGCTGATTTTATTGAGCGTCATATCCCGATGACCGTGTCGCTTTCCGAGCATACGATAAAAAAGTACAATGTTCTCAATAATAAAAATTCATGGGTTATAAAGCCCGAGGATTCCTACGCGTCAAAGGGCGTGTACGCGGGAATTGAATTTGACAATGACGCGGACTGGAAAAAGGCAGTTCTCGAAAACGCGGACAACTCTTATTTATTGCAGGAATTTTGTCAGCCGTATCAGTCCGCTAATATTGATTTGCTCCACGACAAGGACGCGGAATACATAAAATACAGCAATATAACGGGGCTTTTTGTCTACAACGGAAAAATGCGCGGAATTTATACCCGAATTGCAAAAACAGGCATGATTTCCACGCAATACAGTGAAATGTCGCTTCCGACCATTGTCGTCAGCGACATATAACTTTCCTATTTATATTTTTTATTCTTTATCCGTTAAAATCCCTTTCAGTGACGCGGCAAGTCCCGCAACGCCCTGAATGTCGGACGGAATTATAATCTTTGTGGCTTTGCCGTCGGCGGCTTTTTCAAACGCTTCAAGCGACTTAATCGTAAGATAGCCGTCTGTCGGCGCGGACTCGTTAATTCTCTTGATACCCTCGGCAACGGCGGTCTGAACGGTCAGAATTGCTTCCGCTTCACCTTCCGCCTCGCGGATTGCCGCCTGTTTTTTCGCCTCGGCGCGAAGAATTGCGGATTCTTTTTCACCCTCGGCTATCAAAATCGCCGACTTCTTATCACCCTCGGCTCTTAAAATGCTTTCGCGGCGTTCACGCTCCGCCTTCATCTGGCGTTCCATTGCATCCTGAATTTCCTTCGGCGGCATGATGTTTTTAAGCTCGACTCTGTTTATTTTTATTCCCCACGGGTCTGTTGCTTCGTCAAGAATAGCGCGCATTTTCGTGTTTACGGTGTCGCGCGAGGTAAGCGTTTCGTCAAGCTCCAAATCGCCGATTATGTTTCTGAGCGTCGTAGCCGTCAGATTTTCAATCGCCATCATCGGACGCTCAACGCCGTAGGTGAACATCTTCGGGTCGGTAATCTGATAATAAACAACCGTGTCAATCTGCATGGTTACGTTATCCTTTGTTATAACAGGCTGCGGCGGGAAGTCTACCACGTGTTCCTTTAAATTTACCTTTTTCGCAATTTTGTCAATAAACGGGATTTTAATGTGAAGTCCCACGCCCCATGTTCCGTTATACGCGCCGAAACGCTCGATAATATACGAATGAGCCTGCGGCACGATTTTGATATTCGCAATAATTACAAGCAACACCAAAACAATTAAAATAAATAATACAACCATGATTATTCTCCTTTCATCTTTACAATGAGCTTTACGCCCTCTATTTTTTCCACAACGGCAAGACTTTTTTCGGGAATTTCGCTGTTATCCGCGCTCCTTACCGTCCATGTCATACCGTTTATTTTGCCCTTTCCTCTGCCGTTTATGTTATCGACAGTTTCCGTTATAAGTACCTCCTGTCCGATAAGATTATCGGCATTTGTTTTTATGATTTTCGGCTTTAACCATTTCATTGAAATCGGTCTTAAACAGCATAGCGACAGTGCGGTTAAAATCAAAAATACCGCCATTTGCACCGCGAAATCAAAGCCCAAAAGTCTCGCTATCAGTCCCCCGATTGCGCCAATCGCAAACCATACGCTCACAAGCTGATATGTCGCAGCTTCGAGAACGCCGAACACGATTATAGCGGCAATCCAGATAAATTCAAGCTTCATCGGAAAATCCTCCTTTCCAAAGCCTCATTTAACAGCCTTCAAATTCATTGTAACACAAAAAAATCAATACGTCAATCACATATTTTACGCTTTTTCATATAATGAAGTATAATAAAAAACAAGGGTGTGATGAAATGGTTAATTGCTGCAGCAGCGGCTGTGTGAAAACCGCAGGGCTTACATCTTTAGCATTTTGCTTAGGTGTAGCGGCAGGGTTGTTTTTACCCGTTGCGGTTCTCGCCGTAATCGAAACAATTTTACTTATACTGTTCGGCTGGTTATGTCTTTTTAAATTTTAAGGAGGTAAAATTATGAAAATTGTTGTTATGAAAATGCCTAAATGCCTGCGCGGGATTGTCAAAGCGATATTTAAAATGTAGGTACATAAAAAATCTAACAGAAAAGCCGCTCTGTTAGATTTTTTTGTTTATTCCTTAATCATCTGCATATAATCAAGCTTCTTAAAGCCTAACTTTTTATATAGGCTTACCGCGGGGTAATTATCCTCCACCGCTTCAAGCCTGAAACGCTTCGCGTGACTGTATTTTCCGAATACAAACTCAAAATACTGCTTCGCTATTCCCTGTTTTCTGAATTTCTCGTCAACATACAAGTCAATAATCTGAACGCAAATTCCACCGCATTCCGTTTCAAAATACTGCGTTATAAAACTAAAGCCCGCGGTTTCACCGTCTGCGTCAAATACGTATCCGTCAAGAATACTGTCGTCCGACACTGCCGTTTCAATCGAGTTTTGTATATTCTCCCACGGTATTTCATGGCATACCGCGTCGCTGTAATAGAATTTTTTCGCCATTTGCTTCACGTCGGGGACGTGGCATTTCTGCATTTTCTTAATTTCCATATTTTAACCGCCTATCTGACATTTCAGTCCCGAATGTTTTGCGACCTCAAGTAATCTGTTCATATATTCGTTCGGCATCGGCTCTATATGACTCATAGTGTATTCCCTGTTCAAGCCCTCGTATTTGCCCTGTCCGAGCCTGTGATACGGCAGCAAATGCAGCCGTTCAACGCCCGGCAATGTCGCCGCAAACTCCGCAATTGAGCGGATTTCCTCGGGCGTGTGATTAAACGTCGGAATTACGGGAACGCGTATTATTAGATTTACCGCGCCAGACTCCGCAATTT
>CAZBXN010000112.1:0-5211 GCA_964496015.1 uncultured Lachnospiraceae bacterium
CATGACGGAATAGTAATCATGTAAAATCAACGTATATAATTTTGCCTATGCGTGCCTTAATTCTGTATTTTTTTCATCGTTATATTTATCCGCTTTAAGCATTTGTTTTATTTCGCCACGGATTTCCGCTTTATCTTCAGTATCGAGTTTTTTATACATAGCAAGCACGAACATATCGGGGTCAGATTCTGACGGTTCGCATATATTGTATGATTGCGCTAATGCTTTATTTGAAATATTAGATTTTCCAGATAAATAATCTAAATCCACGTTAAAAAAATCCGCAATGGCTTCAAGCATATCTAAGCCCGGTTCTCGTTCGCCGCGTTCGTACATATTTATACTACTTTTCGATATTCCTAAATATTCAGATAATTTTTGCATTGATATGCTCCGAGCGCGTCGAAGCTCTCGTAATCTTATCGGGAATTTTGACACATAAGTCACCACCTTCCTTATAAAATATTATACACAAAAAGTGCATAGGACACAATTAGCATAGTGCACAAAAAGTGCAAAAAGGTTTTGTGAAAATTTTTATAAAAAAAGCATTGACATTTGTGCACATATAGTGTATTATAGTGCCAGGAGGTGAAAATAATGCCATATAATGACAAGTTGAAAAATTTACGCGGTAACAAAACCCAAGAGCAAATTGCTAACGAGATAGGAATAACTAAATCTTCGTGGGCTATGTATGAACGCGGTGAACGTGTTCCTCGAGATGAAATAAAAATTAAAATTGCTCAATATTTCAAAAAAAGCGTGGAGGATATTTTTTTTTAATGCGAAGTGCACTAAAAGTACACTAATAAAGAAGAAGATACAAAGGAAAGAAAGGAGTGAATAGAGTGAAATGTCCATACTGTGGCGAATACATAGAATTTCCGATGTGCGCTTGCCCTCGTTGCAGACAACGTGTAAAGTGGAAAGCAAAAAATATCACACTTGAAATATTATGGAAAATATTTGCCTGTGTGATAGTGCCGATTGTAGTTGTAGGCTTACTTAAAGAATGCGGATAGTAAATTTGCGAAAAACACTTTAATACTTTGCCAATGGTCAGCTGTAATGCCAGCAGTAATAAAAGCCACAACGACATCAAGCCAACGTTGAAGTAACAACTTTTTCCAGAATAACAGCTTTTCCTCTCTCATTATTGAATAGGTATTCTCACCAATAGACGATATACATACTTTGTCATGAAAGTGGTGAATTCCGTTCTTATCGACAGAATCATCTTGTAACAGAAAGTCGTGTGAACGCAAAAAAGAAAAATCATTATTAAAACGATAATAAGAGAGCGGGGAATGGGGAGAGCAAAATTTATCAGCTAACTTTTCATATGAAACGTGATGCTTTCCATGGCAAGCTTTTAGAATTTTATAATGTTCCCGTGTAATTTCGCAATCATAAACGTGCATATATAATCAACTCCTTTGAGATGATTATAGCACAAGTGGAAATTATTTGCAACAGAACAAAAATCAGCATAAGGAAGGGGTGAGGAAGATGGAAAATGAAAATATGGCAGAAGTTAAAGTTGTAATATCAGTAGATACAACTGAATTAGACAAAGCTATTGACAAAGCAAAGGAGCTGTCAGCTCTGTTAAAAGATACAAGCAAGACAGCTCCCGACGATGTTATTTCATATTAACTTCTACTTTAATGTCGGAATTGCAGTTTGGACATTGTATGTAGGAGCCGTTATCATTCATGGTTACTTTTACGTCGCTATGACACTTAGGACATTTAAAAGTAAACTCATGATTCTTTACCAGATTCATGGCGGCATCGTTAAGTATCTTGCCAAAATCCATATAATCACCACCTTTCTATGGCGATTATAGCATAAACACAAGAACAAATCAAGGAAGGAGCGAGAGGAATGAACGAGAAACAGACGATAGGTATTGATGAATTAGAACTGATTTGTCGTTTTTGGCGTGATTACCTGTTAGGCAAAAAATAAGAAAATAAAAAAGCCTGCAAGGTGAAAACCTTACAGGCACACGGCATATATGATATACCGCAACTTGAACAATTACAGTATATCATATTTTGCTGAATATTTCAAGATAAATTTGGAGGCGGCAAAATGGAAAATAGAAAAGAATATTCAAACGCGGCGGAAGTTGACGCGTCAAAAATCCCGAAATCAGTTATAAATCAGCTTGCAAGCCTATTATATGAGGTTTTTCAAGAAAGTACATACGAAACAGAAAGTCAGAAAACAGCATAGAAGGTGATAATTATGTCAGGACTATGGGCAATGGTGATTACAGCGGCGGCGGTATTCGGTCTGCCGAAGTGGCGGGAGCGGCTGCGCGAAAAAGCGGGTCAAGCTCTCAACCGCAAAGAGGCCGCATACAAGCGGAAGTTTCGGCGTGAAATGGAAGATATTAACCGCTGGAGAGAGGAAAACCCGCCGCCGAAAAAATTAAACGTGATTTGCAAAAATCCCGCTTTAGCGGCGGCTTGGGAATAAGAAAGGAAAAGCGAGCGAAATGAATAATGATTTCTGGGAAAAGCTGACGACTCCCGTGCCGCTTTACACCGAGGGGAATGTCAGCGATACGATTGCATACATAGACGCGCGCTCGGGTGAGATGTTTAACCAACTGTATAAAACCGCGCTCATGTATGTGCAGTCACAGCTTACGAATTTACCGTTCGACAACTACAGAACCAATTTAAGAATTTTAAACGAGGCGCATCAGACAGCGGCTAACCAACACGGCAACGCGATATGCGCACGACGGTTTATTGATGCGGTGCGCTGGCGGTACGTAATGGCGGCGCTGACCGATTACAAAAACGCGTTAATTGCAAAGGAGAGGGTTTAGAATATGCCATACAGAATAAAGCATACATCAAGAAAAATAGAAAGGAATGATACTATGAGCGCGGCAGAGGATTTTGAAGCAACGCGGGAACTGAAACGCAAGTCATCAATAAAAAAGCCCGTGAATAAAACGCACGCTATTTTTGCAAACTGTCCGAACACGGACTGCCGTTACACATGGTGCTTGGTGACGGACGCGGACGTATATACAATGGACGTCACCTGTCCGCGGTGCGGTACGGCATTTACGGCAAAAAGATGAAAGGTGATAGCATATGAAATTAACAGGAAAAAGGAGCTGCTTTGCATACAGAAATGTCAACGGAAAAATCAAGTGTGAGGCATTAAAAGAAATGGTATGCAGGCAAGGTAACGGCGAATGTCCGTTTTATAAGTTAAAGTCAGAGGCAGAAGAAAATGATAAATAAAACACAGATATTGCCGCTTGTGCTGATTATAATAATGACGGGCGCAGGAGTGGTTTACGCGATTTACCGTGATGTTAAAATGGCACTGTATTTTTTAATCGGAGCGGCTCTTAATACGGTAGTTACATTTATGTGAATTAGGAGGAATAACTATGGACAAACAGATTGAATACATAAGCATTGATAAGCTGCACCCTCACGAGGACAACCCCCGTAAGGATTTAGGCGACATATCCGAGCTTACGGAAAGCATAAAGGCAAACGGCATACTTCAAAATCTGACTGTCGTGCCGTGCACGGGACATTATTACGGTGACTATACTGTAATAATCGGACACCGCAGGCTTGCGGCGGCAAAGGCGGCGGGTCTGACAAAGGTTCCGTGTATAATTACTGAAATGGATAAGAAAGAGCAACTTGCCACAATACTGTTAGAGAATATGCAAAGGTCGGATTTGACAGTATACGAACAGGCGCAGGGTATTCAGATGATGCTTGACCTCGGCGAAACGGTCGAAAGCGTTGCCGAAAAGACAGGCTTTTCCGAAAGCACAATACGCCGCCGGGTACGCTTGACGACGTTGGACGCAAATGCGTTTAAGGCGTCAGAGGGCAGACAGGTTACAATGGCGGACTATGACAGGCTTTTTGAAATACAGGATAAGAAGCGCAGAGATGAAGCACTTAAAAGCATAG
Organism: uncultured Lachnospiraceae bacterium; assembly: GCA_964496015.1. GTDB lineage: Bacteria > Bacillota > Clostridia > UBA1381 > UBA1381 > JALEPO01. Next base: position 3,972 of record CAZBXN010000112.1, read on the forward strand.
GAACGAATAATTTTAACGATACGCTCAAAAGAGAAATTGAGGCGGAAAAGAAGGAAGCTGAAAAAGCGGCATTTGAGCAGGCGCTCAACAAGATTGCCGAGAAAGTATCGGACACATCAGAAATGATAGCGGCGCGCTGGGTTCGGACTGTTGAACAGGCAGAGGACGCGCAAAACGATTTACCCGAGGGAACGCAGTTATATTATAAATCTATAGATAGTTACGGGTGGGCGCAGCTATACCGCAGTATGACAGCTGAGGAATTGGAAGCAAAATCAAATGAAAATGCACAGACTGCCGCACGTGAAACTGAGAGAGCGGAGCGGGAGAAAAAGAAAGCGCTGCTTGATGATATGTGCGCACGGTTTTATGAGCTTCGCAAAGATTTTGTGAGAAGTTGCTCAAATTTGAAGAAAAAGCATAAATATATTTTTGAATTTATACTGCAATACGCGGTCACCGAATATGGCGCTGCTTTTGATTATGAGGATTTTCAAGAGCTTGTAGGATTTGAAACGCCGGAAGATGAAGAAATAAAATTTGATTTTTTCAAAGAGCAATTCGACGAAAGTCCTGAGCGTGTAGCGTTCGTATCGGCATATTGCATGAGCGAGGACGGACCGAGGAATAGTTATCACAATTATGACGGCAGATATTTTATAAACGACGAACTCAATAAATTATACGAAATTCTTGAAAGGTTCGGTTACGAGAAGTCAGACGAGGAAAATGCTTATTGCGACGGCACACATGAGCTATTTCAAACGGAGGAAGCAGAATGAAAAAAATTATAGGATTTATAATGGCGGTAGTTATTGCTGTAAGCAGTAGTTCGGTATTAGCGAACAGCTGGGAAACGTGGCATGTCGGGGCGCGCGGAGGCTTGAATTGCCGAACCGCGCCGACAACGGATGCGGAAATATTGACTACATATCCGCACGGTACGGAATTGCAGATAATCGGAGCTGACGGCGCATGGTGGGAAATCTGGGACGGCGAGCGTCAAGGCTGGGTACATTCCGACTATCTGACGGACAAGCCCGACGATACATATGACGTTGACACATCGGGTATGACATATCTTGGCGAAATGCGGGTGACGGAATACACTCCCGCACCCGAGGAAAACGGCGGTTATTCGGTTGACAGGCACGGGAACCCGCTCGCGCCGCAGGTCGGGCAGATTTGCGCGGTCGACGGCGTGACGATACCGTGGGACAGAACGATTTACATAGAGGGC
>CAZBXN010000113.1:0-5191 GCA_964496015.1 uncultured Lachnospiraceae bacterium
CCGTGGCTGCGGGTATTTTAATGTATGAACTTTTAAGACAAAGGTCTTGACAATTTTGGAAAAATGTAGTATTGTTTGATAGGAAACATGAAAATTACGGCATGGAGGGATATAATGGAGGAACATATTTTATATTGGATATGGCTTACGATAAAGCCTTCGATGTCGGCAACAAAAATAACGTGTCTTTGGGACAGATTTGAAACTATTGAGGATATTTACAACGCCTCTGAATATAATGGTATAGAGAAGATAGGACAAGGCGACAAAACCGCGCTTATGGATAAGGATTTAACCGAGGCAAAAAAGGTAGTTGCCGCAACTGAAAAGGCGGGCGCGAAAATTCTCACGTTCGACGCGATTGATTTTCCCGATATGCTCAGAAATATCACAGACCCGCCGTATGTGCTGTACATAAAAGGCGAAATAATGAACTGGGACAGACTTCTTCCGATAGGCATTATAGGAACGCGGAAGTGTACCGATTACGGACGGCTCGTTACGGGCAGGATAAGCCGTGATTTAACCAAAATGGGCGTTACGGTAGTGAGCGGAATGGCGCGCGGGCTTGACAGCGAAGCGTCGTGGGCGGCGCTCAGGGCAGGCGGCAAGACGATAGCCGTTATAGGCAGCGGGATTGACGTTATTTATCCGCCCGAAAACGCAAATTTATTTAAAGAAATCTGCGAGCACGGCGCGGTAATAACGGAATATCCGCCGGGAAGTCCAGCTTTGGGCGGGCATTTTCCCGAAAGAAACAGAATAATAGCGGGGCTTTCAAAAGGCTTGCTTGTAACGGAAGCGGGAGAGAAAAGCGGAACGGGAATTACGGCAAGATACGCGCTTGAAAACGGGCGCGATATATTTGCGGTTCCGGGGAACATATATTCCCCGACATGTCTTGGAACCAACGCTCTTATTCAGCAGGGAGCAAAGCTTGTTATGAACGCCATGGACATAATGGAGGAATATCCGTATGCCGCAAAGCTTCTGAAGCCGCCGAAAATACAGGTTGTTATAAAAACGCAGGATTTACCGCCGTATGAGGGTGTGGAGGAAGAAATTCAGCCTATTCGCAACGAACAGGTAATAACGATTGAAAACAAGAAATATTCGTTTTTAAAGAATGAGGAAAAGGATATAATAAAACTGCTTATTGAGTCCAATAAGCATATAGACGATATTGTAAGGGAACTTGATAAACCCGCGGGAGAGGTGAACACTTTGCTCACACTGCTTGAAATGAAGGCGCTTATTAAAAAGCTCCCGGGGAATAATTATCAGCTAAAGTTATAGGAGGGCAATATGGCAAAGAAAAAGCTTTTGATAGTGGAGTCGCCTGCAAAGGCGGGAACAATAAAAAAATATCTCGGCAGCGATTACACTGTAATGGCGTCAATGGGACATATAATTGATTTACCGAAAAGTCAGCTCGGCGTTGATACGGAGCATAATTTTGAACCGAAATACATCACAATCCGAGGCAAGGGTCAGCTTCTCACACAGCTTAAAAAGGAAGCTAAAAAAGCCGACACGGTATATCTTGCAACCGACCCCGACCGCGAGGGAGAGGCAATAAGCTGGCATCTGGCGCATGCTCTGAATATTGACGAAAAATCAAAGTGCCGCGTCACGTTTAACGAGATTACAAAATCAGCCGTGAAGGCGGCGATTAAAGAGCCCAGAGCCATTGATATGGATTTGGTAAACGCGCAGCAGGCAAGGCGCGTGCTTGACAGAATTGTCGGCTATAAAATAAGCCCGATTTTGTGGGAAAAGGTAAAGAAAGGCTTGTCGGCGGGCAGAGTTCAGTCGGTTGCGACAAGGCTTATATGCGACCGCGAGGACGAAATTGAAAACTTCACGCCGCAGGAATACTGGACGATTGACACGGAACTGACCGAGCCTAAATCCAAAAAAAGCATTACCGCTAAATATTACGGAGAAAACGGCAAGGAAACAAAACTAAATAACGCGGAAGAAACAAAAAAGGTTACCGACGATTTAAAGACGGCGGATTTTATTGTCGAGGCTATCAAGCGCGGACAGCAAAAACGCAATCCGCAGCCGCCGTTTACGACGAGTACCCTTCAGCAGGACGCGTCGAAAAAATATAATTTTCAGGCGGCAAAGACAATGCAGATAGCCCAGACGCTTTACGAGGGTATAAATTTGGGCGGCAAAATCGGCACAATCGGTCTTATAACATACATGAGAACCGACTCCCTGAGAATTGCCGACGACGCTCAGAAAGAGGCTGTAGACTACCTTACAGAGAATTACGGTAAGGAATATGTAAGCCCAAAACAGTATAAAACGAAAAAGAACGCGCAGGACGCGCATGAGGCAATACGTCCGACTTCAATAAGCATTAAACCTATTGATATTAAAGATAAACTTACAAACGACCAGTACAGGCTTTACAGGCTTATCTGGGAACGCTTTGCGGCAAGCCAGATGGCAAGCGCTGTATACGATACCATTCAGGTAACGATTGACGCGGACGGTCACACGCTTAAAGCAAGCGACATTAAGGTGAATTTTGACGGTTACACAAAGGTTTATGAGGAAGCGACAGAGAATAAAGAAAAGAAGAAAAAGGCAATTCCGCCGATAGAGGAAAAGCAGCGGCTAAGCTTGAAAGATATTGAGGAAAAGCAGCATTTTACACAGCCGCCCGCAAGATATTCGGACGCGTCGCTTATTAAAGAGCTTGAGGAAAAGGGTATCGGCAGACCGTCAACGTATGCGCCGACAATATCAACCATTGTGTCGCGCGGATATGTAATAAGAAGCAAGCGTCAGCTTGTGCCGACAGAGCTCGGCATGGTAACGACGGATATAATGAAAAATAATTTTTCCGATATTGTAGACGTTGATTTTACGGCTGAAATGGAAGAGGAACTCGACCAGGTTGAGGAAGGCGCGCGCGACTGGAACGGGCTTATAGCGGAATTTTATCCGCCGTTCAAGGAAAATCTTGATAAAGCAAGCGAAAATATAGCGAAGATTAAAATTAAAGACGAGGAATCCGATGTCGTATGCGAAAAATGCGGCAGAAAAATGGTTTATAAATTAAGTAAATTCGGTAAGTTCCTCGCTTGCCCCGGTTATCCCGAATGTAAAAACACAAAGGCAATACGCGAGGAAACAGGCGCGCAGTGCCCCAAATGCGGCGGTGAAATACTCGTTAAAAAATCGCGGAAAGGCAAGATTTATTACGCGTGCGAGCATTTGCCGAAATGTGATTTCATGGCATGGGACGCACCCGTGAAGGACGAAAAGTGTCCGCAGTGCGGAGGCTTGCTGCTGAAAAAAACAGGCAGAAATGCGAAGATTTTCTGCTTCAATGACGACTGCAAATATGAGAGGAAGGTCAAAAAGGGCGAATAATGAGGGTAAAAGTAATAGGAGCGGGGCTTGCGGGCTGCGAAGCGGCTTTGCAGCTTGCCGAAAGCGGCATAGCTGTTGAGCTTTGCGAGATGAAGCCCGAAAAATATTCTCCTGCGCATCACAGTGAGAATTTTGCCGAGCTTGTCTGCTCAAATTCCTTAAAAGCCGACAGAATTGAAAACGCGTGCGGTTTATTAAAAGAGGAAATGCGGTTTTTTAATTCCGTTATGATGGAAGCGGCTGATATAAGCCGCGTTCCCGCGGGAGGCGCGCTCGCGGTTGACCGCGATATTTTTTCAGAATATATTACCGATAAAATAAAGGCACACCCTCTTATAACCGTGTCATACGGCGAGGTTACGGAAATAAATCCCGACGAATACACGATTATTGCAACAGGACCTTTAACATCGGAGGGACTTTCGGAAAGCATAAAAACGCTTACGGGCGACAATTCATTTTACTTTTATGATGCCGCCGCGCCGATAGTAACGGAGGAAAGCATAGATAAAACAAAGGTGTTTAAAGCCGCCAGATACGGCAGAGGAACGGCGGATTATATAAACTGTCCCATGACAAAAGAGGAATATGAGGCGTTTTATAACGAGCTTATAAACGCCGAAACCGCGCCGTTAAAGGAATTTGAAAATCAGACGGTATTTGAGGGCTGTATGCCCGTTGAAGTAATGGCAAAACGCGGATTTGAAACGCTTACTTTCGGGCCCTTGAAGCCCGTAGGGCTTATAAATCCCGAAACGGGCAGAGATGACGCTTACGCCGTTGTCCAGTTAAGGCAGGACAATAAAGACGGTACGCTGTATAATCTTGTGGGCTTTCAGACAAATCTTAAGTGGGGCGAGCAGAAGCGGGTATTTTCAATGATTACGGGACTTCAAAACGCTGAATTTGTGCGTTACGGAGTAATGCACAAAAACACGTATATAAATTCACCGAAACTGTTGAATAAATATTATCAGATGAAAAATCACCCCAAAATTTTTTTCGCAGGGCAGATTACAGGCGTTGAGGGCTATGTGGAGTCGGCGTCAAGCGGGATTTTGGCAGGATATAACATGGCGCGGCATCTGAAAAACGAGCCGATGCTTGAACCCGATAAGCGGACTGCAATAGGCGCGCTTGCGCTGTATATTTCAAATGAAAGCGTGACAAAATTCCAGCCCATGAACGCCAATTTCGGCATTATAGAGGGGCTTAATGAACGAGTAAAGAACAAAGCTGAGCGGTACAATAAAATTGCCGTAAGAGCTTTGGATATAATTAAAGGAGATGTAAAATCATGAAAAAACACACAAAAATTATTTTAGCCGTAGTAATGGCAGTAACAGCACTTATGATTTGTGCGTGCGGAGGAAACGGCAGTACGTCGGGCACGGCTCCGCAGGGCAACGCTGTTCCTCATGAAAAGGTAACGCCGACGTTTAAGTATTTCTATACGAATGCGGAAAAAGACACCGTTATGCCGATAGTAGACGAATTAAAGGAAAAATACGGCGACAGCGTTGTTTTCGATATTGTAAATGTTGACGAGAACAAGGAAATTCTTCAGAATTTCCAGCTTGTGGACGGCAATACTCCCGCGCTTATTATGCTTAACACCGATAACGACATATCAAAGCTTGAATTTCAGTGCACTGATATAGAAGTGTTAAAGGCAGATATAGATGAAACATTAAACTAAAGAGGTAAAATTATGCCTAAAAAGTTAACCGCCGAAGAGGAACAGGCGAGATTATATGAAATGCAAAGCATTGAACGGGAAAAACGCGGCGCCGGCTAT
>CAZBXN010000114.1:0-5185 GCA_964496015.1 uncultured Lachnospiraceae bacterium
ATGCCATAAAATCACGCTCCTTTCTTTTGCAGGAAGTGGTTTACAATTCCCACAAGCAGTCCGAGAACTATAAATCCGCCCGGCGCCATAATCATGATTGACGCGGGCTGAATATGTGTTCCGTAAAGCGTAATTCCCCAAATTGTGCCCGCGCCCAAGATTTCGCGGATTGCGGAAATTATGCAGAGCGCGCCTGTAAAGCCAAGTCCCATGCCAAGTCCGTCGGCAGCCGATAAAAACGGGCTGTTCTTTGAAGCGAACGACTCCGCGCGCGCGAGGATTATACAGTTTACCACGATAAGCGGAATAAACAGTCCGAGCGATGACGCCAAATCGGGCAAAAACGCGTTAAGACACATCTGAATAACTGTTACAAACGCCGCTATAATTACTATGTACGCCGCAATTCTGACCTTGTCGGGAATAATTTTTCTGAGAAGCGATATTATGAAGTTCGAGCAAATCAGAACTGCCGTTGCAGAAAGCCCCATTCCCAAGCCGTTTTGAAGGCTCGTCGTAACGGCGAGCGTCGGACACATGCCGAGAAGCTGTATAAACGTAGGATTTTCTGTAATCAGTCCGTTTTTTAAAACCGATAATGCCGTTTTTTTCTCGTCCATTATTCTCCCTCCTTCATAATAACCTCGGCGGCTTTAATCGCCATATTTACGCCGCTTGTAACGCCGTTTGAGGTCTTTGTCGCGCCCGATATAGCCTGTATTTCGGTATCGGACGAACCGCTCTTTGAAACACCGATTTCACCGCTCTTGCCTGTGTATTGGCTTTTAAAGCTGTCGTCAGACGCCTTTGCGCCGAGCCCCGGCGTTTCGTTCATGGAAATTATATCAATTCCCGTGACCGCTAAGTCCTTGTTTACGCCCGTGACCGTCTGTATACCCGTGTTATAGCCTGTGGTTTCGGTTATGACGCACGCGCCGATTGTGTTTCCGCCGCTGTCCTTTGCGGTAAATATTTTGCTTAATTTATTGCTGTCGTCAATGCTTATACCTGTCGCGCAGTCAAGCGCGGCTTCCTCGAAGCTTGCCGCCTCGGGCATTACGGCTTTCATTGCCGCCTGCTCTTTTTCCAATGCGTTCTTTTCAATTAAAGGCGCAGTCTTGCCGTTTACAAACGCTAAAAGCGCGGCAGAAATCGCGGTAATAAGGAATAATATTAAACCGATTTTTATGATTGAATTGCTTTCCCTCATTTTGCCGCACCTCCTCTATGACCGAATGATTTCGGAATAGTAAACCGCTCAATAAGCGGCGACGCCAAATTCATAAGCAGTATTGAGAACGAAACGCCCTCGGGATAACCGCCGAATTGACGAATTAAAAACGTCAGCGCGCCGCAGCCTATGCCAAAGATTATCATTCCGTTTGGCGTTGACGGCGTTGTTGTGTAATCTGTCGCCATGAAGAACGCTCCGAGCAGCAAACCGCCTGTCAAAAGCTGATATGCGGTATATTCCAAACTCATGCTTTCTTTTCCGAAGAAGAAAGTCAGAATTGCGAACGATAAGATATACGCAAACGGAATTTTCACGCTGACAACTCTTTTAATAAGAAGATACGCAAATCCGATTATAAGCGCGATACCCGATACCTCGCCGATTGTGCCTGCCTTAAAGCCGATAAGGCACTGCAAAAGCGACGGCAGCGCACTTGTTCCGTCCTTCATAGCCGCAAGCGGCGTTGCGGACGAAACCGCGTCGGATAACGGCATATGGAATGTCGTCATTGCGCCCGTCCATGCGATAAGCATAAAACAGCGCGCCGCAAGCGCGGGATTTACAAAGTTCTTGCCTAAACCGCCGAACATCTGCTTAACGATAATTATCGCAAACGCCGAGCCTATTGCCACCATATATAATGGTATTCTCGGCGGCATATTAAGCGCAAGCAAAAGCCCCGTTACAACCGCGCTTAAATCGCCGAGTGAATTCGGCTTTTTCGTTATTTTTTCAAATACCCATTCAGACACCATTGCCGCCGCTATGGCAACCGCCATAACCGCCGCCGCGTAAAATCCGAAGAAGAACACACCCATAACCGCCGCGGGCAAAAGCGCGATTATAACGTCGCGCATAATTTTTGTTATTGTAACATTTGTATGTAAATGCGGAGAAGATGATACTATTAAATTATTTTCCATTTTTAGCGCCCTCCTCTCGTTTTTTTCTCATTACGTCGGGTTTTATCATGCGGATAAATTGCAGTAAATTTTTATTCGCGGGGCAAATGTATGAACACAAGCCGCATTCTATACATTCAAGCGCGTTGAATTTTTCAGCCATTTCCACATTGCCGCTTTTTGACGCGGCGACAAGCTTCGGCGGCACAAGCCGCATAGGACAATGCTCGATACATTTTCCGCAGCGTATGCACGGCGCTTCTGCGTCAAAGGTTTTCGGCGCGTGAAGTATTGCAAGCACCGACGAAGTTGTTTTTGTAACGGGATAGTCCGTGGTGTACTGCGCAATTCCCATCATGGGACCGCCTGATATGATTTTCTGCGGTTCAGCCTTAAATCCGCCCGCCTGCTCAATTAAAAACGACACGGGAACGCCTGTTCTTGCTCTGAAATTCGACGGATTTACTATCGCGTCGCCCGACACTGTGACGTTCTTTTCAATCGCGGGCATACCTGTTTTAAACGCGTTAGCGATTGCGGCAGCCGTCGCGATATTTATTACGACTGCGCCTGCGTCCGCGGGAAGCTTTCCCGCGGGAACGTGCCGTCCCGTAACAGCCTTTATAAGCTGTTTTTCCGCGCCCTGCGGATATTTTGTTTTAAGCTGAATTATATGTATGTTTTCGTTAAATTCCGCCGAATTTTTAAGCGACGCCATACCGTCCTTTTTGTTCGTTTCGACGCCGATATAGCCCTTGTCAAGAGAAAGCGCCTTCATAGCGACCTTCAAGCCGTAGATAATATCGTCGGCGTTTTCAAGCATATATCTGTGGTCGGAGGTTATAAACGGCTCACATTCCGCGCCGTTTACAATAATATAATCAACCTTTGTTTTCGGATTTAATTTGACATGCGTGGGAAATCCCGCGCCGCCCATGCCGACAATTCCCGCCTCGCGGATAACGGACAAAATCTCGTCCTTTGTCATTTTGGTATAGTCCTTGGGGCTAACCTCGTCCGATACCGTGTAAAGCTTGTCGTTTTCAATGAATATCGCGTCCACCATAGTGTTTGAGTCGTGAAAATACGGCTTAATATCCGTAACCGTTCCCGAAACCGAAGAATGAACGGGCGCTGAAATATATTCCTTGCTGTCCGCTATCTTTTGACCGACCTTTACATAGTCCCCGACCTTGACGAGCGCGTCAAGCGGCGCGCCGATATGCTGACGTATCGGGAAAATATGCAAATCGCAGTCGGGCAAAGCCTTCGTTTCAAGACTGTTTGTAAGCTCCTTGTAATCGCGGATATGAAATCCGCCTTTAAAAGTTGCCGTCATATCTGTACCTGCTTTCATTTTAAAATTTGTCGAATTTTCGATTTATTATATCATAATTACAACCGCAATGCAACCGGTTTGGCATAAAATATCACGGAAATTTTAAGCAAAATTTATAAATTATTTTGAGTAAAAACTTGACTTCTTTTTTTTTATATGGTATACTATCGTTTGTAATTGCCGATGTGGCGGAATTGGCAGACGCCCGGGACTTAAAATCCCGTGAGATGAAAATCTCGTACCGGTTCGACCCCGGTCATCGGCACCACCGAAAATGGCTTAAAACCTTGTGTTTTAGGTCATTTTTTTGTGCGCTGCAACTGACTATTGCTATATAGGAAAAATTATGATATAATGGTAAAGTCCGAAAGGACACTACCACTAACACCATAATAATTTAATAATGTTCTCGATTATAAGATATTCCATAAGAATGTCCTATTTTGTGTATTCGCAAATAAAAGAATATTATATTGCTAAAAACGTCGGCAAGATAATAGAATTCTTTTATTTGAGGATATTCTTATTATGGTAATGTGTGGTAGCATTTAAAATCTAAAGCCGCGTTTTTGTGCGTGGTTATAGGATTTTATACCACGCATTTTTTAATGCGTAAAAAACATATTTAATTCAAAGGAGGTCATTAAAAATGACAAGGAAAATTTCAAGTGTGATACTGTCAATTATAATGCTGATGTCGGTATTGCCAATCATCGCACAAGCGGAAAGTGAGGAAAAGACATATGGTGATTTAAAGTATATTGCCTATGATGATTATGTGGAAATAACAGGATATAATGGTGAGCCGACAAAAATTGAAATACCAACAGAGCTTGACGGTTTGCCTGTTACGGTTATCGGTACAAGTGCATTTGCCAGCTGTGAAGGTCTGAAAGATATAATTATACCCGATAGCGTAATTCAAATAGACGAATACGCTTTTATGGATTGTTATAGCCTAACAGAAATAAACATACCAAACAGCGTAAAACATATTGGTGAAGACACATTTAATAATTGTAAAAGTTTAGCAAATGTAAACATTCCGCAAAGTGTAGAAAGTATCGGAGCAGGGGCTTTTAGTGATTGCACAAGTATTACAGAATTTTGTGTTGATGAAAACAATACAGGTTACGCAAGCGAAAACGGCGTGTTATTTAATAAAGATAAAACTACGCTTATTGCATATCCGGCGGGCAATTTACAAAATGAATATACTATATCCGACAACATAACTATTATTGATAACTATGCTTTTTCATCTTGCAGTAATTTGTCAGCTATAAAAATCCCTAATAGTGTAACTCACATTGGAAGCGGTGCATTTATGGATTGTAGTAATTTAAAGGAAATTATTATTCCGGAAAATCTTTCCCATATAAATTATATGACATTTGCAGGTTGCAGTAGTTTAGTTAGCATTACAATATCCGCGAGTGTAGTAAGTTTGGGAAATGATGTATTTAGTGATTGCGATAGCCTGACTAATATTTATGTAGATGAAAATAGTTTGTGCTATACAAGCATAGACGGAGTTTTATTTAATAAAGACAAAACAGAACTTATTGCCTATCCAACAGGGAAACCACAGAATGAATATACAGTACCAGACAATGTAACATCTATTCATATCTCTGCATTTAGATATTGCAATCATTTAACAAATGTAATTATAAGCAATACAGTAAAAGCAATAGGTTATAATGCTTT
>CAZBXN010000115.1:0-5027 GCA_964496015.1 uncultured Lachnospiraceae bacterium
CGCTCGCGCCGAAAACCATAAGTATTTTATCTCTGAAAGCAAAAAATACCGCGCCCAGAATTACCGAAAATATAATAAGCAGTGCGGTTGAGTTACCCAAGTATTTTTCCGCGGTTTCGTTGTCGCCCTTTCCCATCGCTATTGCCGCGCGCGACGCACCCATGCCCGCAAGCATAGCAAACGCCGAAACAAGCATTATAATCGGAAATGTCACGCCCAGACCCGCGAGCGACATCGCACCCGTTTCGGGAATATGTCCGACATACATTCTGTCAACTATGTTATAAAGAAGATTCACAAGCTGCGCCAAAACTGTCGGCACGGCTAATTTAAAAAGCAAGCCTTTTACAGGCTCATATCCTAATTTGTTATCCAACTTCACGTCATGCCCTTCATTTTTATTATACAATAGATATAATACCACATTTCTCCTGTAAATACAATGAAATATTTTTAAATTTTTGAAAAAAGGTATTGACAGATTAAATTATTTATTGTAAAATAATGAATACAGAAATGAGGTAGTTTTTATGGGATACGTAAATATGTACACACTCAATAATCTCCTACTAAGCTGAGCGGACAATGTGGTCTTCAGTTTTTTCTGTAAGCGTTCAGAAATTGCGCCGGGTCACATTGTGGCCCGGCTTTTTAATTACTCGTCCGCATAAAGCTGCGGGCAGAAAGGCGATGAAAATTATGAATTATCAAAAGTACCAAAGAATGTATCACCCCGTTCCGATTAAAAACCGCGAATGGCCCGACAAGCAGATAACGGAAGCGCCGGTATGGTGCAGCGTTGATTTGCGCGACGGTAATCAGGCGCTATATTCGCCTATGACGATTGACGAAAAGATTGAATTTTTTAAATATCTCGTAAAGCTCGGCTTCAAGGAAATTGAAGTCGGCTTCCCTGCCGCGTCGGCAACGGAATATGATTTTGTCCGCCGTCTGATTGACGAGGATTTAATCCCTGACGATGTGTCAATTCAAGTGCTGACGCAGGCAAGAGAACATATTATAAAGAAAACAATAGAATCGCTAAAGGGCGCAAAAAATGCTATTGTACATCTCTACAACTCCACATCGACGCTTCAAAGACGCGTTGTATTCCATAAAAACAAGGAGGAAATCAAGCAGCTTGCCGTTGACGGCGCAAAGCTTGTCACAAGCCTTGTCGAGGGTCAGCTTGACGGCAATATCCGCTATGAATATTCGCCCGAAAGCTTTACCTGCACGGAACCCGAATACGCGGTTGAGGTCACAAATGCGGTGCTTGATATTTTAAAACCGGCGGCGGACAGGAAAGTAATCATAAATCTTCCGTCAACTATAGAGGTTGCGACGGCAAATGTATACGCCGACCAAATTGAATATATGTGCAAAAATCTGAATAACCGCGAAAATCTGATTATAAGCCTGCACGCGCATAATGACCGCGGCACGGGCGTAGGCTCGACGGAGCTTGGGCTTTTGGCAGGAGCAGACAGAGTTGAGGGTACGCTTTTCGGTAACGGCGAGCGCACGGGAAACACCGATATTATTACGGTTGCGCTGAATATGTTCAGTCAGGGCATTGACCCGAAGCTGAATATTGACAACATTGACGAAACTATCGCGGTATTTGAAAAATACAACCGTCTGCCGATAAATCCGCGTCACCCCTATGCGGGAGAAATGGCGTATGTCGCTTTTTCAGGCTCGCATCAGGACGCGATTAAAAAGAGCATGGACGTTTACGAAGCCGACCACTCGCAGAAGTGGGCAAATCCGTATCTGACGATTGACCCGACAGACATAGGCAGAAAATACGAGCCTATCCTTATCAACAGCCAGTCGGGCAAGGGCGGCGTAAGCTATATTATGGAAAACAAATACGGCTACACCCTTCCCAAAAATATGCTTGTTGAATTTTCGGCAATTATAAACAGCATGTCGGACGCCAAACAGACCGTTCTCACAAATCACGAGATACATCAGGCGTTCAAGGACATTTACGTAAATGTCAATTCGCCGATTAAAATGAAGTTCTATCACACCAACCACGACAGCGACAATTCAACGGTTATATCGGCGACAATCGAGTCAAATTCAAAGGTAATAAATATCGACGGCAAGGGCAACGGCCCGCTTGACGCGCTGTGCGCGGGACTTAGAAAGCATTTAGGCGAGAATATTGAAATCGTTGAATATACCGAGCATTCGCTCGCGCGTTCTTCCTCGTCAAAGGCGGCGGCATACATTGGTCTGAAAAACGAAAAAGAAAAGGTATTCTGGGGCTCGGGCGTTGATGCAAATATTAACACGGCATCAATTTACGCGCTGATAAGCGCAGTAAACAAAATGCTTGCAGAATAAGACTTTCGTTATGGGGGACGCAAAATGAACAGAATGCAATTAGAAGATTACATTTCAGACATATACAGCACAAAGCCTGATTTCCCGTGGGAGGACGACCGTGTAAGCGCCGTGTTCCGCCACGCGAATAACAGAAAGTGGTTCGCGATTGCTATGCGCGTGCCGAGAGAAAAATTAGGGCTTTCGGGCGGCGGAAACATTGACAGTGCAAACTTCAAGTGCGACCCCACTATGCTCGGTTCCATGCTTACGGAACAGGGGCTTTTCCCCGCGTATCATATGAGTAAAACACATTGGATTACCGTCGCTCTTGACGGTTCTGCTTCGGACGGCACAATAAAAATGCTGCTCGACATAAGCTATAATATGACGGCGGCAAAGCGAAAAACCTCTAAGTCTTAATTTATAAGTAACAAAAACAGAGAAAGGTTTCCCTTATGGGAAACCTTTCTTTTTATTTTTTCATAATTCTGAGCGAGTTCAGCACGGCGATTATCATTACGCCAACATCGCCGAATACGGCGAACCACATTCCCGCAATACCGAGCGCGCCGAGTATCAAAAACGCCGCCTTAATGCCGAGCGCGAATATGATATTCTGCATAACTATGCGCTTTGTGGCTTTCGCGCAGTCGAGCGCGTCCGCGATTTTCGACGGTTCGTCCGTCATAAGTACCACATCCGCCGCTTCAATCGCCGCGTCCGAGCCGAGTCCGCCCATGGCGATACCCACGTCCGCTCTTGCAAGCACGGGCGCGTCATTTATTCCGTCGCCGACAAACGCTGTTTTGCCGATTTCCCGATTTTCCTCGATTTTTTTAACCTTTTCCGCAGGCAGGAGCTCGGCGTAATATTCGTCTATCCCGAGTTCATGCGCAACGGCGGATGCCGTTTTTTCATTATCGCCCGTCAGCATAACCGTTTTTATCCCGCGTTTTTTGAACAGGTTCACGGCGTTTTTGCTGTCTGCCTTAATCTCGTCCGCGATTATTATACAGCCCGCGTACTTGTCATTCACAGCGACATACACCTTTGTTCCCGCTTTGTCCGTGTCCTCATACGGGATATTAAGACTCTGCATAGCCTTCGCGTTTCCCGCGGTAATTTTAACATCGTCCGCCGTGACTGTCACTCCATGTCCCGCCGTTTCCGTGTAGCCGCTCAGGCTGTCCGTGTCAACCGCTTTTCCGTAGGCGGCTTCGATTGATTTTGCGATTGGGTGCTTTGAAAGGCTCTCCGCCCTCGCGGCGTATTCAAGTACCTCCTCACCCGAAAATCCGCCCGACGGAATAATCTCACTTACCTTGAACACGCCCTTTGTGAGCGTTCCCGTTTTATCGAAATATATATTGTCTACTTTATTCAAGACCTCTAAATAATTACCGCCCTTTACAAGCACGCCTTTCTTTGACGCCGCGCCGATACCGCCGAAAAATGTCAGTGGAATTGAGATTACAAGCGCGCAGGGGCATGAAATTACAAGAAACACGCAGCCGCGTTTTATCCATTCCGCCCACACTCCGCCGAATATAAGCGGCGGAATTAACGCGAGAAACACAGCGCATATTACTACAATCGGCGTATAATACCGCGCAAAGGTAGTAATGAAATTTTCCGCAGGGGCTTTTTTCTCCGACGCATTTTCCACAAGGTCGATAATTTTTGAAGCCGTTGACTGTCCGAAGCTTTTTGTGACCTCGACCGTCAGCGCGCCGCCCTGATTTATGCAGCCCGAAAGCACCGCGTCGCCCTTTTTGACCTCCCGAGGCGCACTTTCGCCCGTAAGCGCGCGGGTATCAAGCATTGACACACCGTCGGCAATAACACCGTCAAGCGGGATTTTTTCACCCGGCTTAATTATAATATACTCGCCTATCTCTACCTCTTCGGGCGATACCTCGTAAATCACGTCATTGCGGCGTACATTGGCATAATCGGGGCGTATGTCAAGCAGT
Organism: uncultured Lachnospiraceae bacterium; assembly: GCA_964496015.1. Classification (GTDB taxonomy): domain Bacteria; phylum Bacillota; class Clostridia; order UBA1381; family UBA1381; genus JALEPO01. The sequence continues at coordinate 4,314 of CAZBXN010000115.1, forward strand.
GCAGAAATGTTTTTCCGCGACTTTGCGACTGCTTTATCCTCGAAATATTCGCCTATACGGTAAAAAAGCATTACTGCCACAGCCTCCGAATAACTGCCTATACCGAACGCGCCTATAGTTGAAACCGTCATCAGAAAATTCTCGTCAAAAACGTGTCCCTTTAATATGTTTTTAAACGCCCTTACAAGCACATTTCCGCCGAGCGTTATATATGCAACAATAAAAATTCCGAACGGTATATAGTCGGGAACATGCGTAAAATGCGATAAAATCAAGCCCACAGCATAGATTGCCGCGCCGATTATAATTCTCCATTTTTCGTCCTCTTCCTCATTTTCCTCCTCGTCAGGTCTTTCTGAAAGCACCTCGACGTCAGGCTCGTAAGTATGAACGATTTTTTCTACCGTATCAAATAATGTATCCTTATCAAAATCCCCGCTTACCTTAAGGGTTTGCTTCATAAGATTTACGCTCGATTTTTCTATTCCGTCCGCTTCTCCGACCGCCTTTTCAATTTTTGAAGCGCAGTGCGGACAGTCAAGCCCCTTTAAAATAAATACCCTTTCCATTTCATTACCTCCCTCTATATTATTATATCCGTATATTGCTCAATTGTTCAACTATTAACCAAAAAAATTTATTCGCGTATATGCTCAAATCCCATATCGAGAATTTGCTTTACATGGTCGTCCGCAAGCGAATAAAATACATTCT
>CAZBXN010000116.1:0-4967 GCA_964496015.1 uncultured Lachnospiraceae bacterium
GCGACGTCGCGAATATTCTCGACTACATACCGAAAGGCGTTACGCTTTTGCCGAACACGTCGGGCGCGAGAACGGCGGAGGAAGCTGTCAGAATTGCGCGTCTTGCGCGTGAAGTCGGCTGCGGCGATTTTATAAAAATTGAGTGTATAAGAGACTCAAAATATCTTCTGCCCGACAATTACGAAACGGCAAAAGCGACGGAAATCCTCGCTAAGGAGGGCTTTGTCGTAATGCCGTATATGTACCCCGATTTGAATTTTGCGCGCGACCTCGTAAATGCGGGTGCGGCGGCAGTTATGCCGCTCGGCGCGCCGATTGGTTCAAACAAGGGACTTTGCACAAAGGAATTTATTCAAATTCTGATTGACGAAATTGACCTGCCCGTTATTGTTGACGCGGGAATAGGCAGACCGTCGCAGGCGTGCGAGGCTATGGAAATGGGCGCGGCGGCGATTATGGCGAATACCGCGATTGCGACGGCGGGCGACGTACCCGCTATGGCAAGCGCGTTTAAGCAAGCGATTGAGGCGGGCAGAACGGCGTATCTGAGCGGACTTGGCAGAATTAAGGAAAAGGGCGCAAGTGCGTCGTCGCCTTTAACGGGATTTTTGGAGGACTAAAGCATGGCTGAAAGAACAAATCACATGGAATACCTTCCCGATATGGAGGTTATAAAATCCGATATTTTAAATCAGGTCATATCTGCAATGGATAATTACGATTACAATAAATATACTGCCAATGACGTTATCCGCGCGCTTGAAAATGACAGCAGAACGCCAGAGGATTTTAAAGCGCTGTTATCACCTGCCGCTTTACCCTTGATAGAGCAAGTTGCAGGGAAGGCACAGGAGGAAACAAGAAAGCACTTCGGCAATTCGGTTTATATGTTCACCCCGCTCTATATTGCGAATTACTGCGAAAATTACTGCATTTACTGCGGTTTCAACAGTCACAATAAAATTCACCGCGCAAAGCTCACAACGGAGGAAATTGAAAAGGAAATGCAGACAATCGCAGAAACGGGCTTGCAGGAAATTTTGATTTTAACAGGCGAAAGCCGAAAAATGTCTGACATAAAATACATAGGCGAGGCGTGCAAAATCGCGCGGAAATATTTTAAGGTCGTGGGAATTGAGATTTACCCCGTCAACAGCGATGAGTACGCATATCTGCATGAATGCGGCGTTGATTTTGTGACTGTGTTTCAGGAAACATATAACAGCGACAAGTATGAAACTCTGCATTTGGAGGGACACAAAAGAATATTCCCGTACCGCTTTTACGCGCAGGAGCGCGCTATTTTGGGCGGTATGCGCGGCGTAGGCTTCGCCGCGCTGCTGGGACTTGACGATTTCAGAAAAGACGCGTTCGCAACGGGCTATCACGCGTATTTGCTGCAAAGGAAATACCCTCACGCGGAAATCGCGTTTTCGTGTCCGAGGTTAAGACCGATTATAAACAACGACAAAATAAACCCGAAGGACGTGCACGAAAAACAGCTTTTGCAGGTGGTTTGCGCGTACAGATTATTTATGCCGTTTTCAAATATCACAATTTCAACGCGCGAGTGCGAGCGTTTCAGAAATAACATAATAAAAATCGCGGCGACAAAAATAAGCGCGGGCGTGTCAACGGGAATAGGCGAGCACAGCGGCGAGAAAAAGGGCGACGAGCAGTTTGAAATTTCCGACCCGAGAAATGTTGACGAGGTGTATAAGGCGATTGAGGAACAGGGCTTGCAGCCCGTAATGAGCGACTATGTCTATGTTTAATATTATTTCGGTTTCAAACAGAAAATTATGCGGCGATTTTTTGACGCGGTTAAGGGAAATAAACGATTTGAATATTCCGATAATTCTGCGTGAAAAGGATTTGTCGGAAAGCGAATACGAAACGCTGGCAAAACGCGTTCTGGAATTTGCGCCCGACGTGATTTTGCATACGTTTTTAAATACTGCAAAAAAACTCGGCGTAAAAAAAATACATCTGCCGTTACATATTTTAAAATCGGCGGATATATCGGGCTTTGACACTGTCGGTGCGTCGGTTCATTCGGCTGACGAGGCAATTCTTGCCGAAAGCTTGGGCGCGTCGTATATAACGGCGGGACATGTTTTCAGAACCGACTGCAAAATGGATTTAGAGCCGAGAGGACTTGAATTTTTAAATAAGGTTTGCAATTCGGTTAAACTACCCGTGTACGCGATAGGCGGAATTACGCCCGAAAACGCAAAATCCGCGATTGACGCGGGAGCGAGCGGCGTGTGTGTAATGTCGGGGCTTATGGCGTGCGAAAACACGCGTGAATATGTGAAAAAATACGGAGGATAAAACGAATGAAGAAAAATAAAGGCGTAAAACTCATATTAGGCGTGATTTTGTTTGTCGCAATCGGCAGCGCGGGAATGGTAATTGAGCGTTTTGAGGGCGACCCGTTTGTTGTGGAAACCACCACGCAGGACGAGAGCGCGTCACAGGGAAGTATGGGCGAAAGCGGTCAGATGCCCGACGGGCGGCTGAATATCAATACGGCGACTGCCGAGGAACTGACGCTTCTCGAAGGAATAGGTCAGAAAACTGCGCAGAAAATTATCGACTACCGCGCGGAACACGGCGGTTTTACCGTGATTGAAGACCTCGCGCAGGTCAGAGGCATAAGCCTTGATATGGTGCGCAAAATGGCGGATAAAATTTGCGCGGAATAAAAAATCGGCTAAAATGCCGATTTTTCTGTAAGTAAATGTTTGAGGAAATACAAAAGGCAGCACGAACGCTGCCCTATGTATTATCATATAATTTTATTCGCCTGCGGATAACGTGGTAAATGTATCATCTTCATTATTGTATAACAATACTACTTCATATGTATCTGTGCTGTTTCCTCCGAAGCCATTTTGTGCAGAATAATTAAGAGTAACGAAGTAACGAGTAAGATTTTCGTTTCCTTGATAAACTTCATCATAGGTTTTCACATTATAGCTATTAAGCTGAAATGAACTCTCATTTTTTAATCTGACATTTTTATGAAATACTTCAACAGCTTCTGTACAAGCTCTTTGCTCTATTGTTTGCGGTTCTGCTGATTCTGGCAGATTTGCTAACATAAGAGGCATTGCAAAGAGCATAATCACTAATATTCTTGCTATATGTATCAGCGGTTTTATAGGTTTTTTGAATTTTACTTGTATTAAATTTATTGTAAATGGTGTAATTAAAAAAATAGCTGTTGCTGATAGTATAGTAAAAAGAAGTTTGGTTTCTTTTTCGGGTTCTTTGTTGAGCAAAATAATGATAGTCATAAATGCAAGAAAACACACTAAAATAGTAGAAACTATATTAAAAAACTTGAATAGTTTTCCTGTCTTTATACGTTCTTTGCAATTAGGACACACAAAAGCATTTTGATTTAATTCTGTACCACACCAACCACAAAATTTATGTATAGAATTTTGCTTTGCTCCGCAGTTAGTACATATTCTTTTTGAATTTTCTTTTCCGCAATTAGTACAATATTTCATAATAAAATTCCTTTCTGTTTATTTATCGCTTACATAAAAATGATTATCATTGTCTTTTTTTATTTTATACCCATACATAATGATACCTCCCTATAATATTTAATATGAAATGTATTTGTATTACATTATTATATCATATTATATCATATATTGGTTTGAAAAGTCAAGGTATAATTGAAATATGATTTGATATGAAAAGGAGAATTATTATGCAATCAGAGCCGTTAAAAATTAAAAAAAGAGGTGAGGACGGAAACAGAATAATAACTGTTCGTATTAAAGAGGATATTTTGACCGCCCTTGATAACCTTGCCGCAGAAAGTAATTATTCAAGAAATGAATTGATAAATATTATATTACGGCATGGAGTAGAAAATATTATAATAGAATAAAAACGATTTTTAATACCGCCGCCGCAATCAGAAAATCAAAAAGCGGCAGATTTTATTCTGCCGCCGCATATTATATAATATTTAGATTTTGTTTTAAAATATTATTTCTTTTCCCGCCGTATTGCTTCCGCTTTGGAATACGCGCAGCCGCAGTAATTCTGGCGGTACAGTCCGTAAATTTCGGACAATTGACAGGAACGCTTATAGCCGTTCCTTTTTTTGAAGTCGGAAAACAGATAATTCACGCCGTACTTTTCGGACAATTCCGCGCCGATTTCGTTGAGCTTTTCAGCGTTCTTATGCGGACTTATGGAAAGCGTGGTTGTAAAATAATCAAAACCGCGTTTTTGCGCTTCCTGCGCCGCGCGCAAAAGACGCATACGGTAGCAGTCAAAGCACCGCTCGCCGCCCTCGGGCAGTGTTTCTTTTCCTTTTGCGATTTCAAGAAATCTTTCGGGCGCATATTCGGCTTCAATAAATTTAACCGCCGATTTTAACGGCATTTCGCCGATTAGGCGCGTAAGCTCCGCCGAACGCTTTTTAAATTCTTCTTCGGGCGAGATATTCGGATTATAGAAAAACAGCGTAATGTCAAAAAATCCGCTCAAATATTCAAGAACATAGCTCGAACACGGCGCGCAGCACGCATGAAGCAGCAGCGACGGCTTTTTTTCGGATTTTTCTATCTTCTCAAGCTCTTTATTTAAAATTATCTGATAATTTGTTTTCATGATTTACACCTCACGGAATATATTATCATAAAAGCGAAACTTATTCAACAATTTATTGCAAAAGCAAAAGTTTTATGGTAAAATAAAACAGAACAAATACAGAAAGGCTATTGAAATTTATGAGAAAACTGATTGCAGTGTGGCTCGGAAAGGCGCTGACCGTTGCGGGCAGAATGATTGGCAAAAAATCCTCGTCAAGCCCCGGAGCGTACGCGCTTAAAATCTGCCCGAGACTGATAGACGATATGAAAAAGCGCGTCATAAAGGGAATAATTGTAACGTGCGGCACAAACGGAAAAACAACGACAAACAATCTCGTATGC
>CAZBXN010000117.1:0-4935 GCA_964496015.1 uncultured Lachnospiraceae bacterium
CGTATATTCATACAACTGAGGCTGACGGACCTACAAGCTGGACAGACCCGAACGGTACGGCTGACAATGAATATGTGGTTGTAAAGGAAGACGGTAATCCTGCAACGGAAACCCCCGTAAAGCCGACAACCAATTTTAATTATGCAACGGACAGATATTCATTAGGCAACGCCTTCACATATATGGATATTCCGATTGAAAGACCTGCCGACAGTAACGGCGGACACTATTACACTGTTGACAAAGACCATCAGGGCGGCGCGAACGACGCGTCTGTCGGAGATTTAGACGGCGACGGCGATTATGAAATCGTATTAAAATGGGACCCGACAAATTCAAAGGACGCCGCAGGAGGCGGAGCAACGGGAAGAACATATATAGACGCGTATGAGATTGACCCGTCGAATACCGATGCGTCAAAGAATGAGAACGGACACTTGTATAAGTGGAGAATTGATTTAGGCCCTCATGTCCGCTCGGGCGCGCATGAGAACCCGTTTTTGGTGTATGACTTTAACGGCGACGGATACGCGGAAATCGTGTCGATAACAGGCTTGGGCGCAACGGACGGAAACGGCGAATTTGTCACAAAGGCAGGCAATACCGATGAAATCAGAAATGCTGACAATTCAAAAACGTATTTGCGCAAGGGAAAGAATATAGGACCCGAATACTATACGGTTTTTGACGGTCAGACAGGCGCGGCGCTTTGCACGACAGACGCTATTCCGATAGGACCTGATTATGATAAGGCGGCAGGCACATACGGCCCCGAAACAGGCAGCTATTTCGGTGACGCTAAAATGAACCGTTCATCGCGTTATCTTGCGGCTGTCGCGTACCTTGACGGCGAGCACCCAAGTATTGTTATGTGCCGCGGCTACTACAACAGAGCCATGATACGCGCATATACATGGGACGGAAACGAAATGGCGATGCAGTGGGAGCATAACGGAGGTACAAAAGGCAGCACACTGTACGGTCAGGGCAATCACAACCTGTCAGTCGGCGATATAGATAATGACGGCAAGGACGAAATTGTTTACGGCAGCGCCTCGCTTGACGACGACGGAAAAACCGTTCTCGGAAATACACAGCTTGGTCACGGCGACGCTATGCACATGAATGACTTCAATAACGACGGTACTATTGAGGTATTCTCGGTAAAAGAGGACGGCGAAGGCTTTAAAAAATATGCCGAGGATTTGAGAGTTGCGTCAACAGGCAATCATTTCTGGGCTGAAAAGAAAATTGTGACGTCGGGTGACAACGGACGCGGCGTTATGGATAATATCGACGACGAGTACGCAAAAACTCATCCGAACGCGCTTGCGCTTGGCTGGTCAAGCGGCAAGGACGTTACGCATGATTTAAACGGCGATGATGTAGCCGCAAAACCGACAGGCGGCAGCCGTACATTTGATAACTCTCTTGTATATTGGGACGGCGATTTGTCAAGAGAGCTGCTTGATGATAATATTATATGTAAATATGACGCTTCAACCGGAACTACAAGCAGATTTTACGGTCCGACCGACGGCTATACTTTGACAGGCGGCAGCTCGAACAACTACTCTAAGAGAAACGCTTCTCTAAGCGCTGACCTTTGGGGAGATTGGCGTGAGGAAGTTATATTGCCGACGGGCAAGGGACAAAACGATAGTCCCGCGCTTAGAATTTTTACTTCGACACTTCCGACCGATTACAGACTTACAACGCTTATGCACGACTGTCAGTATCGTCTGTCAATCGCGTGGCAGAATGTAGGCTACAATCAGCCGCCGCACACGAGCTATTATATAGGCTCGGCGGCGTTGGCGACAGACGAAAACGGTAAAGAGCTTAATTATCTTGCTCCCGCTGTACCGTATACAAAGGTGACGTATAACGCTCCTGCACAGGTAGACGTAACGGGAGTTACGATTGAAAATAAAGAAATATCGGTTGAAAAGGGTAAAACCGCAGCAATAAACGCGGCGGTAATACCTGAAAACGCGACAAAGAAGGGTATATCATGGTCGTCGTCCGATACAAGCGTTGCGACTGTTTCAAACGGAACGGTCAGGGGCGTCAGCGAAGGTACGGCGACAATTACCGCGACAACCAAAGACGGAGGTTTTACCGATACATGTACCGTAACGGTATTTTCAAATCCCGTTCTGGGCGTTTCGATTACGGCGGACGGCAGGGTGACGGAGCTCGGTATCGGCAATACAGCGGCGTTGAGCGCAAAGCCTTATCCCGAGGACGCTTCGGATACGGCAGTCACATGGACGTCGGAGGATGAAAGTGTGGCGACTGTATCGGAGGACGGCGTTGTGACGGGCGTGGGCTTCGGTAAAACGAATATTGTCGCGCAGATAGGCGACAAAACGGCAAGCAGAATTGTCAAGGTAAAGCCGATGAATATTGTTGACGCGACAGGCGAGGATGTGTTTGTTTCGTCCAACACCGTTGACGATACTATAGCGTTTACGGGCGCGAAAAACAGCGCGTCGCTTGGTCTTACAAAGGCAGCGGTGCCTGTTGAGTTCCATAAGGACTTTGAAGCGTTTAATAAAAATACGGCTGCGCTGTCGTTCCATTTCACAACAGGCGGAGCGAAAGAGGGCAGCGACTATATCTGGAAGGTTGGGCACGGATATAATTCGGAACTGAAGCTTCTTGATACAAACGGTAATAATATATTTAATATTATTGAGGAGCATACAACCGGCGGCGTCGCAACCAAATATGCGGTTGCGGACGGAACGGCTCAGAGTGTAAGCTCATGGACAAAGCTTTCGGGTGATGCGGACAGTCCGTGGAACAGAAGTCAGATAAGATGGGATGTAAAGGTGACGTTCGATTACGCCGCGGATACGGGTACAATAAATCTTGCAGGCTGTAACAATCAATGGGTGAGAGGCGAAACATATGAAACAACCTTCCCGTTAAACGGAGCAAGCTTTAAGACGCTGAAATATGAAACAAACAATATTACAGATTGGGTTTCGGGTACTCCAAAGCTTGAGCAGCTAACCTATACCTCAACCGAGCAGGTAAGCGGCAACAGTGAGGTTCTTTATGAAAAGGGAACATATAACTCGGCGTGGTCGGGAACTGATTTGGAAGATTGGACACAGACAAACACAGATACTGCTGCGCTTCAATTTGACGAGAGTAACGGACGCATTTTGTATAATCCTGTAAAACCGGGCTCTCCGGAATACAGTGCAGCAAAGACGATTGAAGGTATAGCCGATGATGCTGTTGTAAGCTATGATGTGGATTGGTATTTCAGCGCTTCGACGGGCAGAAATTCAAATTTTGAATATATACAATTTGGCGATAAGCTTCGTATAGGCGCTTTAACCGACGGAAATGGCAGTTATTATGTTCTTGCCAGCACCGACGGCGGAGCGAGCTATGACGGTATGACAACCGCTGATTCCACGACAACATTTGACGAGGCGAAGTGTTTGCTTAAAACTGATAAAAACACGACAACAAAGAATATTAAGGTGATGTTTGATAAGAAAGCAAATACGATTAAGTCATTAACATTTGACGGTAAAGTATTCAGCGCTTACAATGATTACGAGCTTTCCGACGGAGCGGCGATTGACTCTGTAAGCTTTGGCTTACAGCGCGGCGGCGGAACGTCTGACTGGGAATATCCCAACGGTATTGACCGCATAAGAGTGGCGCAGTTTATTGAGGGTGAGGAAACACCTGATTTTGACACTGTTAAGATTACGGATAAGAGCGGAAATAATGTTAAGGCTTCGTATTATCTGACGGACATGACAGGCGAAATGACGCTTATCGGCGCGCTTTATGACGGAAAAACGCTCGTTGAGGTAAAGACGCAGACGATTTCCGAACCGTCCTACGGTTCATGGTCAGACGACAACACACTGACGTTTGACGAGAGCACGGACGGCAAAACGGCTAAAGTGTTCTTGTGGCATAGCATGGAACAGCCCGAACCGCTTGCGGAGGCTGTAAGTAAATAAGACAAAAAAGGAGCAGCTTTGCTGCTCCTTTACCATGAAAGGCGAATATGGAACGGATTTTAAACTACAAGGCTGAAGAAAATTATATCGGGGAAAGGCTTAAGACGCTTTTGAAGCGTCATTTCCGCATGTCAACCTCGCTTATAACCGACCTTAAACGAGCGGAGGACGGTATTTGCGTAAACGGCGAAAGAAAAAAAGTAAATTACATCATAAAGGACGGCGACGAGGTCACGCTCACAATGCGCGAGAGCGCGTCGGAAAAGTTTGAGCCCGTGGAAATTCCGCTTGATATTGTCTATGAGGACGAGGACGTAATTATAATAAATAAGCCCTCGGGCATACCGACGCACCCGTCCCCCGGGCATAGGACGAGAACGGTCGCGAACGCGCTTGTATATTATTTTCTTGAAAAGGGCGAGGAGTGTATGTTTCACGCCGTTAACCGTCTCGACAAGGAAACCTCGGGGCTTATGGCTGCCGCAAAAAGCAAGTATTCACGCTCTCTTTTGGACGAGGAAATCGGTTCGGGGGATTTAAAACGGCGGTATATCGCTATTGTGCGCGGTATAATAGAGGAGGACGGCGTTGTTGACGCGCCTATCGGACGAGCCGAGGACAGCGTGATTAAACGGGTTGTTTCCCCCGACGGACAGCGTGCCGTCACGCATTACCGCGTTTTACGGCATTTGGGCGGGGAGTATACGGTTCTGGAGCTGGAGCTTGAAACGGGCAGGACGCACCAGATACGCGTGCATATGGCGTATATCGGTCACCCGCTTTTGGGCGATTGGCTATACGGCTTTGCAAACAGGAAGCTGATTAAACGAATTGCGCTCCATTCCTCATATATAAGACTTATTCAGCCCGTTACGGGCAAGATGATTGAATTTTCCGCCGAGCCGCCCGAAGATATGCGGGGATTTATTGAAAATTT